>JAOUGR010000498.1 GCA_029857655.1 Gammaproteobacteria bacterium
TCCGTGTGGCGTTCGAGCTTGATCTGGATATACGCCGCGACATTCTGGCCGACGCGTTTCGGATCAAGGATGGCGGCGTATCCGCGGATGATGCCGGCTTGTTCCATGCGCCGGACGCGCCGGGTGCAGGGGGTGGGCGAGAGACCCACGCGTTGGGCGAGTTCGATGTGGCTGAGGCGGCCGTCTCGTTGCAGCTGCTCGAGAATCCTGACATCCGTGCGGTCCAGTGTGTTCATGGAGTGATATTCTCCTTATTCCGTAAGAACGGTAGTGATTATCCCTAACCGTGTCGCCACATAGCAAGAATAGAGCTAAAAACACCCTGGATGCATGGGTACGATGATGCGGGCCGTGTGGGGTCCGGAGGTATCCAGAATGCCAGTGAGCGCACGCACACCCCTGAAGACCGCTTCCGGCCCGACCGTCGACTGGCGTCGTGTGCTGCGCACAGTGTTCCTGTCGCGGGCTCTGGACCGGCTCGAGGAAACCAGGCTGGTCCCGGAGCGCAAGGTGCTCTATCAGTTCTCGGCGCGCGGACATGACGTCACCCAGTCGCTGCTGGGCCTCCAGCTGAGCGGTGTGCGCGACGCGGTCGCGCCGTATTACCGGTCACGGCCACTCGCGCTCGCTCTGGGTCTTTCGGTCGAAGAAGCACTCGCCTCCACGATGATGCGTGCCGAGGGCATGTCGGCCGGTCGCGACATCGGCGTTGTCATCAACCTGCCCAATCGCAAGGGACCCTGCATGTTGCCCGCCTGTGGCGGTGTCGGTACGCAGTACACGCCCGCGACCGGCTGGGCGCAGGCGCTTGCCTACCGCGTTCGGGTGCTGGGCGACAAGCAAGGCGCCGGCAGCATCGCCGTGGCCCACGGCGGCGATGCGTCGACGGCAACCAACGGATTCTGGGCGTCGCTGAATATCGCGACGACAGAGCGCTTGCCGCTCCTGTATTTCATCGAGGACAACGGCTACGGAATCTCGGTCAAGTCTGAGCGCCAGACGCCCGGCGGCGATATCGCGGCGAATCTGGCCTCATTCCGCAATCTGAGGATTCTGAGCGGTGACGGTTCGGATCCTTCGACCGCCGCGGCGCTGATTGCAAGATCGGTTGCCACCGTGCGCGCGGGTGATGGGCCGGTGTTGCTGCGCCTGACCGTACCGCGCCTGTCGGGCCATTCGGGGCAGGACACGCAGGCTTACAAGACGTCACAAGAAGTGGCTGCCGAGCAGGCACGCGATCCGTTGGCGCAGTTGCGCGTGCAGATCGTCCCGCAGGTCGTAACGGACGCCGAATGGAAGGCGCTCGAAGCCGAGGCGCAGGCGGAAGTGGAGGCCGCACTCGGGCGTATAGAGGCCCGGCAGTGGACCGATATGGGCCCGGTGACGCGCCATGCGTTTACCGAGAGCCGGGATGACGGGTCGCCTGAGCTTCAGCGACAGGGCGGCATGCTAGCCGATGGATTCGTGCCCGCAGCAGGCAACGATGTGCCACGGACTGACGGGCCGCGGATCAACATGCTGACCGCAATCCGCCGGACGCTGGAACGCGAACTCGAAATGAATCCGCGTATGCTGGTTTTCGGCGAGGACGTCGGGCGCAAGGGCGGCGTGCACGCGGCGACGCTCGGGCTGCAGGAACGATTCGGCGACCAGCGCGTCTTCGATACCAGCCTGTCGGAGGAGGGCATCATCGGGCGTGCGGTTGGCATGGCGCTCGCGGGACTGATGCCCGTCCCCGAAATACAATTCCGCAAGTACGCGGAACCCGCCGCGGAGCAATTGCATGACTGCGGGACGATGCGCTGGCGCACGGCGAACCGCTTCGCTGCGCCGATCGTGGTGCGCATGCCGGGCGGATTCTTCAAGTGTGGCGATCCCTGGCACAGCCAGTGCAATGAAGCCGAATTCCTGCACGCGACGGGCTGGAGACTCGCGATGCCATCCAATGCCGAGGATGCCGTGGGTCTGCTGCGTACAGCATTGCGTGGCAACGATCCGGTTGTATTCTTTGAGCACCGGTCGCTGCTCGACGGTGCTGCAGCCC
>JAOUGR010000499.1 GCA_029857655.1 Gammaproteobacteria bacterium
TTTCGACTCGGTTGGCAGGATTAATTCCATGGCCCGCCGGATCTGGTCTCGGGACCCGAGTAAGACCACGATGTCGCCGGGAAGCAGTTTGGTTTTTTCCGATGGGTTTGACTCAGTTATCCCCGCTCTGGTCCAGGCAATGACCGAGGCCCCGGTTCGCGGCCGCAGCGAAAGTTTGGAGAGCAGTTTCCCGGCTGCCGGTGAGTCTTCTTCAATTCGACAGGTTTCTACTTCCACATCGCTGAGGGTCCCGCCACGGAGATGATGCGCGAGTTCCGGCAAGTCGCTCCGCCGCAGCAGGGCGTAGCCTTCCCGGCGCACCTGCTCGGCCTTCCGCATGACAAATTCCTGCGGCATGTTGTAGGTGCGGAGCACCAGGGCAAAGATTTCAATCGATGTCTCAAACTCTTCCGGCACCACGTCATCGGCGCCGAGTTGCTGGAGCTCTTCCAGCTCCCGCAGGTAGCGGGTTCGTACCACGATGTGGAGCTTCGGATTCAAGCCTCTGGCGACCTGCACGGTGCGTCTGGCCATGAAGGGATCGGCGAGGGCCACGACGAGCACGCGCGCATCTTCGATCTTCACATGGCGGAGCACGTTCGGATTGGTCGCATCGCCGTAGTAGAGCGGGAGTCCATGTTTCGTTTCCCGTTGGACCGTATCTCCGTCGAGAGAGAGTGCGATGTAGGGCACTTCGGTTTCACTCAGTACCCGTGCGAGGTTTCTCCCGTTTAGTCCGTATCCCACAATGATGACATGATCTTTGATTCGGAGATGCCGCCCCTCCGCTTCCAGGACATGGGCCGTCGTCCGACCGGGGAACCAGTGGCGCAGCCGCTGCATGGCTTCGGCCCGGCGGGCGAGGTGCGGGGACCATTGCATGAGAAACGGGGTGATAATCATCGAACAGACGGAGACGGCCAGAAACACTTGATAAGGTGCGCCGGTCAATAATTTATTTTCTTGCCCCACTTGCGCGAGAATGAAACTGAATTCGCCCACCTGTGCCAGAGCCACGCCGGCCATAACGGCTGAACGTGGGGGGATGGCCACGGCCAGGACCGCTCCCGCTCCGGTCACAAACTTGATCGCGAAGATCGCGGCAAGGAGGCCGGTCACGACGAACGGATACTCAAGCAAGATCCGCCAGTCCATCAGAATGCCGATGGACACGAAGAACAGGCTGTTGAAGCTGTCCCGAAACGGGAGCACTTCTGCCATGGCCTGGTGGCTGAATTCCGACTCGGAGATGACGAGCCCCGCAATGAAGGCTCCCAGTGCCAGCGAGAGGCCGCCGAGCGCGGTCAACCAGGCAATGCCGAGGCACAGAACGATGATCGTGAGGAGGAACAGCTCTCGGCTGCGGCTTCGGACAATGTGCTCCAGCAGCTTCGGGACAAGATACCAGGCGGCAGCCACGACGAGCCCGACGACCACCACAGATTTTCCGAGCGTGAGGAGGATGGAGAGCGCGGCTCCCTCACTAGGACTGGACAGAATCGGCGCGAGGAGGATCATCGGGACGACGGCGAGGTCCTGGAAGACGAGAATGCCGATCGCTGCGCGTCCGTGGAGCGATTCGCTCTCACCGTTCGCCGCGAGAGCTTTCAAGACGATGGCGGTGCTGCTGAGCGAGAGCAGAAATCCCCAGAAGATGCCTTGCTGCCATGGCACGCCGGCGAGCATCGCTCCAGCCCAGACGATGGCGATGACGCCTCCGACTTGAATCGGCGCGGCAATAAAGAGCAGACGCCTCAGCGAAGCCAGTTGCACGAGTGAAAATTCAATGCCGATGGTGAACAGTAACAGGACCACGCCGATTTCGGCCAGGACTTGAACTGTGCTGGAGTCTGAGATCAGATTAAACCCGTGAGGGCCGATCAGTGCCCCGGCCACCAGAAATCCTGCGATCGACGGCAGCCTGAATTGATGAAACACGAACACGACGGCAATAGACACCGTGAAGATGACGAGCAGATTGCTGAGGACGCTGTAGTCGGTCATGCGTAAGGCTATCGGGAATAGGCGTGAAGGGTCAGGC
>JAOUGR010000128.1 GCA_029857655.1 Gammaproteobacteria bacterium
GGTCGGGAAATGGTTGATTGCAATCACGCAGGGCTGGCCGAACTTGCGGATGTTCTCGATGTGCTTTTCCATGTTCGACAGGCCCTTGATCATGGCGTCCACATCGGGCCGGCTGATCTCGGCGAGTGGCTTCCCGCCGTGCATCTTCAGCGCGCGGACGGTCGCGACCAGCACCGTGCAGGCAGGTGCGAAGCCGCCGTAGCGGCAATTGATGTCGAAGAATTTCTCCGCGCCGAGTTCGAAGGCGAAGCCCGCTTCGGTCACTACAATGTCCGCAAAGGAGAGCGCCGCATGGGTGGCTGTAATGCTGTTGGTGCCATGGGCGATGTTCGCGAACGGGCCGCCGTGAACGAAAGCCGGCACTCCTTCGGTCGTCTGTACCAGGTTCGGCTTGATCGCCTGGCTCAAAAGCGCGGCCATCGCGCCAACGGCGCGGATATCGTGGGCAGTGACGGGCGTGCCATCGCTTGCGTAGCCCACGACAATCCTGCCGAGGCGCGCTTTGAGGTCCGGAATACCATCGGCAAGACACAACACCGCCATCACTTCACTTGCCGCGGTGATGTCGAACCCGGTCTCGCGCGGAATGCCTTCGCTGCGTCCGCCAAGCCCGACGATGATGTCGCGCAGCGCACGATCATTCATGTCCATGACCCGCTTCCAGGTCACGTGCCGCGGGTCGAGCCGGCTGCTGCCATTGTGCAGCCCGTTATCGACGAGCGCCGACAAGAGGTTGTGCGCGCTCGAGATCGCGTGAAAATCACCGTTGAAGTGCATGTTGATGTCCATCATCGGTACGACTTCCGATGCGCCGCCGCCCGCCCCGCCGCCCTTCATGCCAAAGACCGGGCCGAGGCTTGGCTCACGCAAGGCGGCTGCGCTCTTCACGCCGATCTTCGCCAGCCCCTGGACCAGGCCGATGGACGTCGTGGTCTTGCCCTCCCCGGCCGGCGTCGGCGTGATCGCCGAGACAAGTACCAGCTTGCCGCGTCGGGGGCGGTCTTTGAAGGCATTCAGTGACAATTTGGCCTTGTAAAGACCGTAGGGCTCGAGATCGGTGGGATCGATGCCGAGCGATCGTGCGACTTCATTGATAGGTTTCATGGTCGGTATTTTAGCCCGGATTCGACATTTCTGGGTCGCACCACATCTGCCGATCAGGTGGCGTCCGGAGTCATCTTGACTTTCGATGAGTCCGGATGTTTCATAGATAGAGAAATAGAGTTACCCCACGCCGAGTCATGGCAAGGCCTATTCGGCGGAGGGGCGTGCAGCCCGCCAAGGGACTGCCGATGGCGCGTCGGGAAGTTCAGGGGGGAGCCGCTATGCCAAGCCTGGCTGAACGAATCGAGACCATGTACAGGCGCGACAGGCTGTGGGCTTGGTCGATCGTCGCTCTCCTCTGGATCGCGACGCTCTCCGTGCTCTTTCTGGCCTGGCCGCACATTCCGGATCAGACCGTGCGTCTGGTGGCACTCGTCAGTGCAGGCGCGGTGCTCATTTTCAACACCGCATCCATCGCGGCGATGCTGAGCCATTACCACGAGGACAAGGAATTCATTTACGGCCTCGACATCCGGGGCCTCGACGCGATGAAAGAGCGCAAAGCACACGAATAACGCATCAGCCGTTGCGCCGGAGACACCCATGACGAAATACACCCCGCCCGACCAGAGCAAGGCGCTCCAGGTCCTCGACATCATTTTCCTGCTGGTTGCGATCTTCGTCGCGCTCTGGCTGCCGCTCCAGCTCGGGCTCGCGGGCGCCGCCAAGGAAATCGACAAGATTGATAACCCGACATGGGAGACGCTGCAGCAGACGCCTGCGCAGGTCGCGCAGTGGGAGAAGCTCGGCTACGACGTGAATACGGCCCACGACGTCATCCAGAGTCATTTCCACTACACCATAGACTGGATGGAACTCGGCTTGATGGCGCTGGTGCTGATCGGCTATTTCGTCTTTCTGTTCCGCGCCTCGAAGAAAGAATACCGCGAAGTCATTGCCGAAAAATTCGGCGACGGCAAATAGGGGAGCATGCCAATGTCAGTATGGACTCTGGTTTCATACGGTTGCTGGGCCCTGTCAATCCTGATGGTCGTGTGGATGATTTACGACTGGATCAAGATCGACGGCAAATACACGGAAGCCCAACTCACCTCTTCGCGCGAAGGCGAGATCGAGGCGATTTCCGAAAAGCACAATATCTGACCGGGGAGAACCGAGCCAATGAACACCGTTAATCCGGCCATCGCTCCGGGCGGGCAATCGCAAAAAGTTTCGCTGCTGCGCGTGCTGGGCCCGGCCCATGTCTGGGCGCTGGGCGTCGGCATCGTGCTCGTCGGCGAGTTCACAGGCTGGAATTTTTCGGCGGACAAGGGCGGAACGCTGGCGGCGCTCATCGTGCTATGGATGGTGGGCCTCCTCTACACCTGCGTCGCCATGATCGACTCCGAGGTGACTTCGACAGTTGCCGCGGCTGGCGGCCAGTACGCCCAGGCGAAGCACATCGTCGGGCCGCTAATGGCGTTCAACGTCGCACTCTACCTCGTGTTCGCGTACACGATGCTCGAGGTCTCGGACGCCATCCTCGCGGGCGACCTCATCACACAGATTGCAACGGAGTCCGGCGCCACCGGCGTTACGCACGAACCGTTCCTGATGCTCTGCATCGTCGTCCTGGTGTGGCTCAATTACCGCGGCGTATTGATGACGCTCAACGTGAATTTCGTCATCACGGCACTCGCATTCGTGTCGATCATCGTGCTGTTCTTCTCGGTGCAACCCTGGAGCCAGGGCGTCGTCCTCAAGCTGGGCGAAATGGTGACGCCATCGAATGCCTTGCCTTATGGCTGGATTGGTATTGTTGCCGGCTTTCAATTCGGCATCTGGTACTACCTCGGTATCGAGGGGACGACGCAAGCGGCCGAAGAGGTGCGCTCGCCGGCACGGTCGCTGCCGTTTGGCACGATGGCGGGCATGATGACGCTCCTCATCGCGGCCTGCCTCACCTGGTACATCTGCGCGAGCCTGCTGCCGTGGCAGCACCTCGGAGTCACGTTCTTTCCGCTCTACGACGCCGCCGTGGTCACCGGCAGCCCCACGCTCAAGTTCCTGCTTTTCTGGGGAACGGTGCTGTCGGCTGTCGCCTCCGCAAACGGCTGCATCAATGATGCCGCGCGCGCCTGGTTTTCGCTCGGCCGCGACCGGTATCTTCCGACCTGGTTCTCGGCAGTTCACCCAAAGTACCGCACGCCTTATCGCTCAATCCTGTTCCTGATGCCGATTGCGGTCGCATTCGTGTACATCGCGGACCTCAATCAGGCGATCACGTTTTCGATCCTCTCGGGCGTGCTGCAATACACCTTCATGAGCATCAACATCGTCATGTTCCGCAACAAGTGGCCCCTGGGGAGCATCCGCCGCGGTTACACGCATCCATTCCATCCGCTGCCGGCCGTGTTGCTGTTCCTTCTGTGCGCCATCACGTTCTTTGCGATCTTCCTCGGCTATGGCTCGCAGCTGGTGGCGATGGTCACCTTCTACATCATCGTGTCGCTGTGGTTTCACTTCTACCGCTATCGCTACGTGCGCCGCGCCGATCAGTTCACGATGCCGTGGCCGAAACCCAAAGGCTATTGAGCGCGCGCCCGACGTCATTGTTGACAGTGCGCGGCCCGCCCGTTGTTCGGGCGGGCCGCATGTTTTTCTAAGGCCTTGCTGTGTGGAATACGATCATCGGAGCCGTCGCGGCCGTCGCGTTGGCGCTGTATCTGCTGCGCAGGTTCCGGCGCGAACACGACAGGCGCCGTGGTAAGTACGAGCGTTTCTTCCGCAATGCCACGAGTGTCCTCGCGGACGCGCACATCGAAGATACCGATACGGTCGGCTACCCGAAGCTCGCGGGACGTTACCGGGGACTTGCGGTTCAGGTCCTGCCGGTCATTGATACGCTGGCGACGCGCCGTCTGCCCGCGCTTTGGCTCCTGGTAACGCTGCAGGATGCCTTGCCGCTGAAGGGACGCTTCGATCTCATGATGCGCCCCGCGGGTCCGACGACGTTTTCGAACTTTGATCTCTTGCCGTTTACCGTCGAGCGGCCCGCCGGGTATCCCGAACACGCTGTCCTCAGGACCGACGATTCCGGGCATTTGCTCCCGGCGCACGTCGTCGCGCCGCACCTCGACGTATTCCTCGATACCCACGCGAAGGAGCTCCTTATCACGCCGAACGGCCTGCGACTGGTGTGGCTCCTCGCCGAGGCCAGCCGTGCCCGCTACGGGGTGTTCCGGGAAGCAGATTTCGGCGACACGGATCTCGAGGCAGAGTTGCTGACCGGTTTGCTCGATCGCCTCGTCGCCATCCGGCAATCCGTACTGGACTGGTCGCGGAGCAATGCATGAGCGAACCCGAGAAGCCCGTATCCGCGGCGCCCCGAAACCCTTACATCGTTCTTGCGGCCGCGATCGTGCTGCCGGGCTTTGGGCAGGTTCTCAATGGCGTGCCGCAGCGCGGGCTGGTCTTTCTTTTCTTCATCATCTTGCTCGGGTGGGCGAGCGTCAATGCCATGCCGGTACACGCTTCATTCTTTGGCCGTTATGTCGGCGGTGTGTTCGTCTACGGCCTCTCAGTAATCGATGCGTACCAGATCGCGCGCGTCAACTGGGAGAAGTGGAAGTTCGCGCAGAGCCGCAAGGAACCCTGACGGGCCGATGGCTTTCTCTGTCGATTGTCAGGACTGCCCCGGTACCCACTGGGTTCCCGCGAGCGGCAGTTTCGCCATTGCCGCCGCTTCGACGGTGAGCGCCACCAGGTCCTCCCGCTCGAGGTGATGCACATTTTGCTTGCCGCAGGCGCGGGCCAGCGTCGTGAGTTCCAGATTGAGGGTCTTCAGGTAATTCCTGACGCGCTTGGCGCCGACCTCGGGCTCCAGGCGCTGCTCGAGCACCGGATCCTGCGTGGTCACACCGACCGGACAGAAGCCAGTATGGCAATGGTGGCAGAAGCCGGGGGCGGTCTTCAGCCGTCGATAGTCGGCTTCCGCCGAGTAGTGCTTCCCCCCCTGCACGTAGCTGTCCGAGTTGCAGCCGAGGGCCATCAGGATCCCCTGTCCGATCGCAACAGCGTCCGCACCCAGCGCCAGCGCCTTTGCAACGTCAGCTCCGGTGCGAATGCCGCCCGAGACGATGAGCTGCACCTTGTCCTTTACGTTCAGCTCCTCGAGCGCCTCCACCGCCTGCCTTACGGCAGCCAGTGTCGGAATGCCGACGTGCTCGATGAACACGAGCTGCGTTGCGGCAGTGCCCCCCTGCATGCCATCAACGACGATCACGTCGGCTCCCGCGTGCACGCAAAGCTTGACGTCATTGAATACGCGCGTTGCGCCGATCTTCGCATAGATGGGTTTTTCCCAGTCCGTCGCTTCGCGCAGCTCCCTGATCTTGATCGCGAGGTCATCCGGACCCGTCCAGTCCGGATGCCGGCAGGCAGAGCGCTGATCGATACCTTCGGGAAGCGTGCGCATCTTCGCCACTCGCGCGCTGATCTTCTGCCCAAGCAGCATGCCGCCGCCGCCGGGCTTCGCGCCCTGGCCAATCACGACTTCAATCGCATCCGCCTTGCGCAGATCATCCGGATTGAAGCCATAGCGCGACGGGAGGCACTGATAGACGAGCGTCTTCGATGAGACGCGCTCCTCCTGCGTCATGCCACCGTCGCCCGTCGTCGTCGAGGTTCCGACCGCGGTGGCAGCGCGACCAAGCGCTTCCTTCACATTTGCAGAGAGCGAGCCGAAGCTCATACCCGCGATCGTGATGGGGATTTCGAGCTCGATCGGCTTCTTGGCGTAACGCGTGCCGAGAATCGTGCGCGTCGTGCACTTCTCACGGTAGCCTTCGAGTGGATAGCGCGACAGCGACGCGCCCAGGAATACGAGATCGTCGAAGTGCGGCAGTCGGCGCTTCGCTCCAAGGCCACGGATTTCATACAGGCCCGTTGCCGCGGCGCGCTCGATGTAGTTGAGGATCTGCCGGTCATACAATACGCTTTCCTCGCGCTGCACGCGTTCCGGCGCGATCGTCACTTCGGGAAGGGGTTGCGTAGCCATGGCTTCTCCCGTCTTGAGACTTCAGTATTCCTGGTTGGCGTCGGCGTTCCAGTGATAAAGCTTGCGGGCCGAGCCCACGCGCCTGAACTCGCTGGCCGGGTGATCGATCCCTGCGGCGGCCAGCAAGGTGGTAATCGCGGCCGTGTCTT
>JAOUGR010000500.1 GCA_029857655.1 Gammaproteobacteria bacterium
CCGCGATTACGAATTGAAAGATGGCGCTGTCGTCATAGCCGCAATCACTTCCTGCACCAACACGTCGAATCCGGCGGTCATGGTCGGCGCCGGCCTGCTCGCACGCAAGGCGAGGGAGCGCGGGCTCACCGTGCAACCCTGGGTCAAGACCTCGATGGCGCCGGGATCCAAGGTCGTCACGGAATATCTGACGCGCGGCGGCTTGCTGGTGGATCTCGAGGCGCTCGGTTTCAATATCGTCGGCTACGGCTGCACGACCTGCATCGGCAATTCCGGCCCGCTCAATGCGCCGATTTCCAGGGCCATCGGGGACAACAAGCTGTCAGTCGCATCGGTGCTGTCAGGCAACCGCAATTTCGAGGGCCGCGTGCACCAGGAAGTGCGCATGAATTTCCTGGCCTCGCCGCCACTGGTCGTCGCCTATGCGCTGGCCGGCACCGTGGATATCGACCTCACACGCGATCCCATAGGCAAGGGCAGCGATGGCAAGCCGGTCTACCTTCGGGACATCTGGCCGAGCGCCAGTGCAATCCAGCAGGCTATCGGGCGCTCGGTGTCCGCAGACATGTTCGTGAAGAGCTACGCTGACGTCTTCAAGGGCGATGAACGCTGGCGTGGAATCGATATTTCCGATTCACAGACCTACCGTTGGGAAAGCGCCAGCACCTATATCCAGAACCCGCCCTACTTCACCGGCATGAGTCGCAAGCAGCCCGGGTTGCCGACCATCAAGGCGGCGCGCTGCCTGGCGCTTTTCGGCGACTCGATAACAACCGACCACATCTCGCCCGCCGGCGCGATCCGCAAGGACTCCCCTGCCGGCCTTTATCTGCAAGAAAACGGCGTGGCGCCGGCAGACTTCAACAGCTATGGGTCGAGGCGCGGCAATCACGAAGTCATGATGCGCGGCACATTCGCGAATCCGCGCATCAAGAATCTGATGGTGCCGGGAGTCGAGGGCGGCGTCACGCGCATCCAGCCAGGTGACGAACAGCTGCCGATCTACGATGCTGCGATGAAATACATCGCGGCTGGCGTGCCGCTGATCATTATCGCCGGAAAGGAATACGGAACCGGCTCTTCCCGCGACTGGGCAGCCAAGGGCACGATCCTGCTGGGTGTCAGGGCAGTCATCGCGGAAAGTTTCGAGCGCATCCACCGCGCGAACCTGGTCGGCATGGGAGTGTTCCCGCTGACATTCGAGAATGGAAACAATGCGCAGGCGCTGGGTCTCGATGGCACGGAGACCTACGAATTTGAGGGGCTTACGCTGGCCAGCCGCAGCGCAACCGTGCGCGCCGCCCGGACTGACGGCAAATCCGTGAGCTTCCGGGTCAATATTCGCGTCGATACGCCCAAGGAATGGGAGTACATGAACAACGGCGGCATCCTCCATTTTGTATTGCGCCAGCTGGCGGCCTGATTCCATGCCAGCCCGGCACCCGGGTTGAAGCGCCATGAGCCGATCCATAGCGGTGTTCGACCTTGACGGCACGATCACCAGGCGCGATACCTTCCTGCCCTACCTTCGCGGCTGGTTGCGGCGTCATCCGCGGCGCGGCTGGGCATCGGCGGCGCTGACGGCCGTCTGGCGCTATGCCAGCGATGGCCGTGATCGTGGCAGGCTGAAGTCTGAACTGATCTGCCGGCTGATGTCCGGCGCGACCCGGGCGGAAGTCGCGGACTGGACGCGCGATTTCGTCGACGCACTGGATGAAGAAATGCTGTGCCCTGGCGCACTCGAGGCCATCGAGCGCCATCGCCGAACCGGCGACCGGCTTGTGCTGCTGTCGGCGAGCGTGGACCTCTACGTTCCGATGATCGGCGCCCGATTCGGCTTCGAGGAAACGATCTGTACCGGCATCGCCTGGCGCGATGACTGTCTCGATGGTGCGCTCACGACGCCGAACCGGCGCGGCGGCGAAAAACTGCGCTGCGTGGAGTCGTTGCGGACCCGATTCCCGGGTTCCCCGATCGCCGCCTATGGCAATTCGGGCTCGGATCTCGCGCATTTTCAGGCGGTCGAGTCCCGATGCTGG
>JAOUGR010000129.1 GCA_029857655.1 Gammaproteobacteria bacterium
GACGTCACGCGCAAGCGCAAGCTTCTCGAGAAGCAGAAGGCGGGCAAGAAGCGCATGAAGCAGCTGGGCACAGTCGAGATTCCCCAGGAGGCGTTCCTGGCCGTGCTGCAGGTCAGCAAGAAATGAATCGCGGAGACTGAAGAAATGGTGTTCGATTTTTCATTCGTATTGGTGGCGCTGGCGCTGCTCACCGGCATCGTGTGGGGGCTGGATCGGTGGATCCTTGCGCCACGCCGTGCTGCGCGCGGAATCGCGAAGGAACCGCTGCTGGTCGATTACTCGCGCTCGTTCTTCCCCGTGATCGTGATCGTTCTCCTTCTCCGGTCGTTTCTTTACGAACCATTCAGGATCCCGTCCGACTCGATGATGCCGACCCTGATCCAGGGTGACTTCATCTTCGTCAACAAGTGGCGCTATGGTCTGCGTCTCCCGGTCGCGAACTGGAAGGTGATTGCCATCAGTGATCCGGAGCGTGGCGATGTCATGGTATTCCGCAAGCCTACCGATCCTTCGCTGGTGTTCATCAAGAGGCTGATCGGCCTGCCCGGCGACACCATTCGCGTGACCGGTTCGCAGATCTACGTGAATGGCACGCCGTCCCAGATTCAGCCCGGCGAGTTGTATTCCGGGCCCAAAAACGAGCAGTATCCGTTCTCGCGGGTGGGCGAGGAAGGGTTTGATGGCGCGAAGCACTTTGTCATGCTGGACCCGGTGCGACCCGGCACGGATGGCGAGTGGCGAGTGCCGGAAGGCCATTTCTTCATGATGGGTGATAATCGCAACAACAGCCGCGACAGTCGTTTTCCGGAGGTCGGATTCGTGCCGGTGGAGAATGTCATCGGCAAGGCGGAGGCGATCTGGCTGTCATTCAATCCCGAGCCGGGCTCAATCCTGCTCTGGGACCGAATGGCAACCGGGATTCGTTAAGGAGGCAGCGTATGCAAGGCAGACAGCGGGGCATGACATTCCTCGGCATCCTCGTGATCGTCATCGTGGTCGGTGCCTGGGTCTATGCGGGAATCAGGCTCGTGCCCGTATACCTCGAATACGTGCGCGTGGCAGCGACCCTCGAAAAGGTCAGGGACGAATATTCGTCGAACCCGGGATCGACCGAGTTCGAGCTGCGCAAGGCCGTCGAGCGCCATTTCGACATCGAGATGGTGACGATCATCGATTCGAAAGACATCGAGATCAAGAAGGATGGCGGCGTATTCAGCCTGCGTGCCAACTATGAGGACACCGTGCCACTCGTTTACAACATTTCGTTCCTGCTGACATTTGACAAGACCGTCGAGGTCGCCGCGCGCTGAGCCGCGCTGCGGGCGAGGCGTGGATCCCGCGGACTGGCTGCAACATCGCCTGGGCTGCAGCTTCATTGATCCTGGCCTGCTGCGTCAGGCACTGACGCACCGCAGCGCAGGGTCGGACAACAACGAGCGGCTCGAATACCTCGGCGACGCGGTGCTGTCATTCGTGGTCGCTGAAATGCTCTTCCATGCCCATCCGGAAGCGAGCGAGGGCGAACTATCGCGCTACCGGGCTAGCCTCGTCAGTGGCGATGCGCTCGGCGCGATCGCGCTCGAACTCGGCCTCGGCGAGCACCTCAGGCTCGGTGAAGGCGAACTGAAGTCGGGCGGCAAGCACCGCGCCTCGATCCTCGCGGATGCCCTCGAAGCGCTGATCGGCGCCGTTTACCTGGACCAGGGGCTCGCCGCCGCAGGCACGCTGGCCGCCCGCGTACTACGGCGACGGCTGGAGGAACTGCCCGGGGCCTCCGACCTGAAGGACGCCAAGACGCGCCTGCAGGAGTGGCTGCAGGGCCGCGGCCTGAACTTGCCCGAATACAGGGTGCTGGAGATCACCGGCGAGCCACACGAGCAGCACTTCCGGGTGCGCTGCGATGTCGGCGAGCTCGCAATTGCGGCCGAGGCCGAGGGCAGCAGCCGGCGTCGGGCGGAGCAGGAAGCTGCGGCAATGGTGCTCGACGATCCTGCCCTGCGGGCGCCGCGGTGAACGCGGAAACCCCGCATCGCTGCGGCACAGTCGTGCTGGCGGGCCGGCCCAATGTCGGCAAGTCCACGCTGCTGAATGCGCTCATCGGGCAGAAACTCAGCATCGTGACCCCCAAGGCGCAGACCACGCGCCAGCGCATCGCCGGCGTGCTGACGCGACCGGGCTTCCAGCTGATCCTGCAAGACACACCGGGCTTCGGTGCGCCCGCTGGCAGGCGCCTGAATCAGGCGATGCACCGTGAGGCGGTCGCCGCGATCGCGACTGCGGATGCGGCGATCCTTATCACGGCTGAAACGCGCTGGAACAGCGAGGATGACGCAGTGCTTGCGCAGCTCGCCGCCGCCGGCACACCGATCATCGTCGCGGTCAACAAGATCGACCGGGTGAAGCCGAGGGACCGCCTGCTGCCTTATCTCGGGAGACTTTCCGAAAGGCATCCATTCGCTGCCATCGTTCCCGTCTCGGCGCTGCGCGGCGAGAACCTCTCGCGACTGGTCGAGGCAGTGGTCGCGCTGCTGCCTGCGGCCTCGGCGATGTACCCGGAAGATCAGGTGACGGATCGCAATGAGCGATTCATGGCGGCGGAAGTCGTGCGCGAGAAGCTGATGCTTGCGTTGCACGATGAGTTGCCCTACGGCATCGCCGTAGAAGTCGAGCGCTTCGAGGATACGCCGGACGGGCGGGTCGAGATCGATGCCGTCATCTGGGTCGAGCGCGAAGGCCAGAGGAAAATCGTCATAGGATCGAAGGGCGAGGGCCTGAAAGCGGTCGGGCGCGCCGCGCGCTTGGAGCTGAACGAATTGCTCGGCCGTCGCGTGCATCTTTCGACCTGGGTCAAGCTTCGCGAGGACTGGACGGACGATGCCGGGATGCTGCGCCGCCTTGGTCACGACCCGTCATGAGCGCACCCCGACGCGTCCTGCTGGAGCCGGCCTGGCTGCTGCATCACCGGCCCTGGAGCGATACCAGCAGGATTCTCGACCTGATGACCAGGAGTCATGGCCGCGTGACCCTGTTCGCGCGCGGCGCGCGCCGCCCGGGTTCGGCGCTGCGCGGCGTGCTCCAGCCATTCGTGCCCTTGCTCATTTCCTGGACCGGCAGGGCTGACGGCGGAACCCTGACGGGGGCGGAAATCCATGGCGCGCTGCGGCCGCTGCCACCTGCGCAGTTGATGAGCGGGTTCTACCTGAACGAGCTGCTGCTGCGCCTCCTGCCGAGGGAGGACCGGCACGAGCGCCTGTTTGACGCCTACGCGGAAGCGATAACGCAACTCGCTGGAGCAACCGGCCACCGGCCGCTGCGGGTATTCGAGCTGGTGCTCCTTGAGGAACTGGGCTACGGCCTCGAGCTTGCGCGCGACGCCGCGAGCGGCGAGCCATTGGAACCGGATCGGTACTATCATTTCCAGCCGGGCCGCGGCGTGCTCGCAGTTCGCGATGCGGCCAGCGAGCCGGACGCGATCCGGGGCGGCGACGTTCTTGCGGTGTCATGCGGCGAGTTCGATCAGCCTGCCGCGCTCGCGGCCGCCAGGCAGATCCTGCGTGCGGCGATTGCCCACTGCCTCGAAGGCCGCGGTCTGCACAGCCGTGAAGTGATGCTGGCATTGCGCCAGCGGGAGCAGGGTGCGTGAATCCGAAATCCATCGAACTTGGCGTCAATATCGATCACGTGGCGACACTGCGCCAGGCGCGTGGTGGCCGCTCGCCGGACCCGCTGCAGGCGGCGTTGACAGCCGAACAGTCGGGTGCCGACAGCATCACGCTGCACCTGCGGGAGGATCGTCGTCACATCCAGGACCGTGACGTGCAGGCGATGCGCGCCGCGTTGCAGACGCGCATGAACCTGGAGATCGCCGCGACCGCCGAAATGCTCGATATCGCCGTTCGGGTGCTGCCGACGGATGTCTGCCTGGTGCCCGAGAAGCGCAGCGAGCTGACCACGGAAGGCGGCCTGGACGCCGCCGGCCAGCAGGCGGAAATCGCGGCCGCCTGTACGCGGCTGCGCACCGCCGGCATCCGCGTGGCGCTGTTCATCGTTCCGGATCTCGCGCAAGTGGATGCGGCGGCGCGCAGCGGCGCGCCTGTCGTCGAACTGCACACGGGCAGCTACGCCGATGCCCGTGGTCCGGAGCGGGGACGCGAGCTGGGGCGCCTGCTCGCCGCGGCCCGGCACGCCGTCGCCGGGGGACTGATCGCGCACGCCGGGCACGGCCTCGATTACCACAATGTGCAGCCGGTGGCGGCGATTCCGGAACTTGCAGAACTCAATATCGGCCATGCGATCATCGCGCGCGCAGTCATGACGGGCCTGGGCCCGGCGGTCGCAGAGATGAAGCGGCTGATGCGGGAAGCGCGCGGCGCATGATCTTCGGGATCGGCACGGACGTGGTGCGGATTGAGCGCATCGCCGCAGTCTACGATCGGTTTGGCGCGCATTTCGTGGAGCGGCTGCTGATGCCTCAGGAACGCGCCGTATTCGACGCTGATCGCAGGGCAGCCCGCTTCCTGGCCATGCGCTTTGCGGCCAAGGAAGCCATCGTCAAGGCGCTCGGCACCGGATTCGGTCACGGCGTCTGGATCCGGGACGTCGGTTTCCTCGCCAATGCCTGGGGCCGCCCGGAGGTCCTGTTTTCGGCCCGTGGCCGTGCGGTGGCCGACAAGCTTGGAGCCGGGGAAGGCCACGTGAGCCTGACCGATGAGGCCGGCCTTGTGATCGCAATCGCCGTCATGATGAGGAAGCCGTGAGCGCGTCATTGAACAGCCTCGTCTTCGACATCGAGACGATTCCCGATGTCGAGCTTGGCCGCCGCCTGCCGGGTCTCGCCGACGCGGACGACGAGACGGTTGCCGAAGCGATGTTTGCGCGGCGGACCGAGGAGACAGGCTCGTCATTCCTGCCGTTTGAACAGCACAAGGTGGTTGCAATCTCGGCATCGCTGCGGACCGGCGACGAATTCCAGGTATGGAGTGTCGGCAGCCTCGAGAGTAGCGAAGACGACCTGCTGCGCCGGTTTTTCGGCGGGCTCGAGAAATTGCGGCCCACGCTCGTATCGTGGAATGGCGCGGGTTTCGACCTGCCGGTCCTGCACTACCGGATGCTGAAGCACGGCATCGTCGCGCCGACTTACTGGGATACCGGCGAGCTCGACCGCGACTTTCGCTGGAACAACTACCTGAGCCGCTATCATGCCCGGCACACGGACCTGATGGATGTGCTTTCCGGTTACCAGCCACGCGGCCGGGCGAGCCTGCAGCATGTCGCAGAACTCCTGGGGCTGCCCGGCAAGCTGGGCCTGGCCGGCGACAAGGTCTGGGACGCGTGGCGCGAGGGGCGCCTTGCCGAGATCCGTGACTACTGTGAAACCGACGTGCTGAATACATATCTGATCTACCTGCGATTCGAGCTGATTCGCGGACGGCTGACGCAGGATGAATACGGGGCCGAGCTTGGCCGGGTGCGCTCGTGGCTGGGCGAACGGAAGGAAACGCACTGGCGTGAATTCGAGGCAGCCTGGAAGGTCCATTGAAGCAGGCGCAGGAGCCGGAAACGGCCGAGATCAGTTCGCTCGACCATGAAGGGCGCGGCGTGGCTCGCATCGACGGCAAGGCTGTGTTCGTCGAGGGTGCCTTGCCCGGCGAGCGTGTGCGACTGCGACGGACCCACCGGCGCCGGCGGCATGACGAGGCTGTCATGGTCGAGTTGTTGCAGGCGTCACCGGCGCGCGTGACCCCGCGCTGCAGGCATTTCGGCACTTGCGGTGGTTGCTCGCTGCAGCACCTGTCGCACGATGCCCAGCTGGAATCCAAGGGCCGCCAGGTTGCGGAGGAACTGGAGCGCATCGGCGGTACGCGTCCCGAATCCTGGCTGGCAGCGCTGGCAGGCCCGGTCTGGTCCTATCGACGTCGCGCGCGCCTGGGCTGCAAGTACGTCGTGGCCAAGGGCAGGGTGCTGGTCGGCTTTCGCGAACGCGGCAGTCCATATCTCGCCGATATCGATCACTGCGACGTCCTGGTCGAACCGGTCGGCAGCCTGATCGCGGATCTCGCGCGACTGGTCGGTGGGCTCAGCATTCGCGATCGCCTGCCGCAGATCGAAGTCGCAGCCGGTGACGATGCGGTCGTGCTCGTCCTGCGCGTGCTCGACGCGCCGAGCGAAGCCGATCTGGCGATGCTGCGCGAATTCCAGACGCGGCATCCGGTGGAATTGCACCTGCAGCCCG
>JAOUGR010000501.1 GCA_029857655.1 Gammaproteobacteria bacterium
CCCGCAGCCCGTATTCTGCCGCGCCGGTCCGACCATCGATCTTGATCGGTATGAGGCGGCAACCCGGGGCCACGCCGACAACTACGTCGGAGATCTCCGCCTCGTTGCCCTGTGCGAGAGCTACGCTGGCCACTTTGGTCCCGTGACCGATTTGCAGGTCGTCCGGGGAGCGCTCGGACTCTGGTACCGCGGCGGAAAAGTTCAGATCGTGCTGTGCCCAGTCCTCGCGCAGCGCCGTTGCCAGTGCAGGGTGATCCGTGCGCATACCACTGTCTACTATGAACACGGTAACGCTGGGCTTCCCACGGGTAATCTGGTGTGCCCCCGCTAGGTCGATCAGGAGATGATTCCAGTACCGACCGGAGCTCTCCAGCTCGCCAGTATCCGCCGACACGGTGTGTCCCGGCTCGAAGTCCTCCAAACCGAATTCGTCCGGCTCGGCAAAGACCACCTCCTCGAACTGTTGTGCCCGGACTGCTGCCGCCAACGTGTCTGCCAATGGATCACCAGCTGGCCACTCTGGAAGCTGAGCCGGATAGAGATGGGAGCCAGCGAGGTCGCGCAGCGGCCTGCCTGCGAGCTCCAGACCAGCCCGCTTGAGGATGTCTTCCGCCACCCGGTCATTGACGCTCTGGCGCATCCACACATCGACCCGCAGGGGCACAAAGCGTCTGACGAGACCGGCCGCATCGCGAACTGCCGGGAACACTCGACCGCCAAGAGCGCGTTTTAGCCTGTGAGGCACCGGGGCGGCCTGCTCGAATTCCGGCGCAGGACGCAGGAAAAGAGTCGTCCACTTGGCTGCGTGCGCGTGGACAATCTCGAAACCTTCCACGACGCGCCTCGGTTCACCTTCCCATTCTCGCGGGCCCTGCGCAATGTAAAGACCAGTGATAGGCCGAAGCACCGTTCGACGCCCGGTTGTCTTATCCATTTTTCGGTATGAGGGAGCCCGAAGGAGTTCCCTCAATAACGGCCGAGATACCCCGGAGGCAATCTCGAACTCTTCGAGCGAGTAGTACGGCCCCCCGTGGAGGACATCAACAACCCGCCCACGCGCCATCCGGGGCAGGCGCCGAACCTGCCGTTCACGTAAAGCGTTGAGGTCGATGCGATGTTCGGTGAGTCGCTCGGGTCGCGCCATCAAAGATCGCAGGGTCTGCGCATCAGCGCCGCCGGCCATCGCCTCCTCGAAGCTCAGAGGTAATCCCCGAAGGAGGTGCTCGGCTTGATCGAGTTCGCAACCCGCAAAAAAAGCCAGCCGCTCCGAAAGGGTGAGCACAGCGCGTTCCATATGGTTTCTTCCTCTCGATTGTCTGGTTCAGTGAATCATCACCTGCGGCTCTGCGTATGCCACGCGATCGTCCGCCGCGAGACGACGAAGGACACGATAGATCGCACCGATATCATGCGGTGCGACGTTGACACGTCCAAGGGCGGAGCGCTCATCGAAGTGCATGATCAGCTCAAGCGTGAATTCTGCAAAAACCTGCGTCAGCACTTGAGGAGGCACAGCTTCAACCACCCGCGTTTCCACCCGGAACGGATGTACGGGCAGAATCTTTCCTTGATCGTTCCGAAAGAGCGGCGCAACTGTCAGCACACCTTCAATCTGCTTGGCAGAGCGGCGCGCCGCCGCCCCTGACCCGCCACTGCAAATGAGTGCTGCGCTGTCGCTGTGCGTGCGGTGCACTGCATAGCCGAGCTCCTCTAGCCCCCGCTGAATGCCTTCAACTCCCTCCGGCGATGAAGCGAGCACGATGAGAGCGCCCAGTTCCAGGCTCAAGGTCACCGAATAGCCAGCCGGCTTATCTGGGTACGAGAAATCCGGACCAGTCACGAACCTGTGCAACTCACGCGCGCCCGGGCCGAGCTCTGGCAGTTCCTCCAGTGCATCCGACACGGAAAAGTGAGGACGCGTTGCGAGGAGCATAGCTGTGTTGGAACCTCCCATTCCGGGCACAGTCATCAGTACTGTGTCGGAGACCAAATTGATATCCGCGAATTCGATAGTTATATTGCCCAGGGCAA
>JAOUGR010000130.1 GCA_029857655.1 Gammaproteobacteria bacterium
CCGAGCCCTTCAATGACTGCCGACAGCACGCTGACCGAATCGTCGATGATCGTCGGGCCCGCAGGCCAGGGCGTCGGCGCGGCGCTCTTCTCGAAGCGGGACCAGGGCTCGTCCCTGGTTTGCAGCATCGGAATGCCTGTGAGGCTCTCGCGATCGTCGATCGAGCCGTGACGCTTCAGAAGATCGGGCGAAGCGACGACGACCAGCCACTCGTCCATCAGCTTTTCGTAGTCGAGCCCGGGCGCCTGACCCTCGCCGAGCCGAACAGCCGCATGGAAATCGCTGCGCGTGAAATCGACTGCCTCGCGCGCCGTGTGCCAGTCCACCTGCAGATCGGGAAACCTGGCATGCAGGCGATGCAGGCGCGGGGTCATCCATTTCTGCATCAGCGAAGCCAGCGTGCTGACATTGATGGTTCCGCTGGCGCGCATCATCCGCATTTCACGCAGCGCCACCACCAGTGAATCGAGCCCCGCGCGGATGCCTGGCAACAGGCGCGCACCCTCGGGCGTTAATTCCACCTTGCGGCCGCTGCGACGCAGCACCGGCACCTGCAGATATTCCTCGAGCACCCTGATCTGCTGGCTGACCGCGGCCGGCGTCACACTCAGGGCCTCCGCAGCCTCGGAAAAACTCAGGCGCGATGCCACGGCCTCGAACACGCGCAGCGCGTTGAGGGGCAATCGGCCATAGGCGGAAGTGACCAGAAGTTTCCCTTAACCGGGCTTGAGTTAATGCGTTTGTTCGAAAAACATCCCGGTTGCAAAGTCTAGCCCGAACCGGGACGGAAGGGCGCAGTGCCCGCTCCGCCCGAACGGGGGAGAACGGACATGAAAGGGCATTTGGAAGGATTTCTGACTTTTCTGGATCTGCTGGCCGAGGGCCAGCAGCGCCAGGCGGACCTGATCGCGGGCGGGGGCTTCAACCCGAAGCCGGAACTGCAGCTGGTCGCGGTGCCAACGGAACGCAAGATTCCCTTAAGTCGTCATCAGATATCGCGTTTGTTCGAGGCGCCCCGCAAGTCCAGAGTCTCAATCGAACATTGACAGGGCATCTGGCCCACCCACAAACGGAATCACAGGAGAAAGACATGAATAGCTATTCGACGATCCGGAACACGAGCCTGGCGGCGGTGCTGGTTGCCACACTCGCCGGCGTGGTCAGCAGTGGCCTGGCGCTCGACCAGAAGGTCGTCTACGAGCGCGACGTGCTGAGCTCGTCCGCCGTAGTGACGCTCCCCGAGGTGATCGTCATCGCCAAGCGCATCGAGTCATGAGTCCCGAATGTCGTGCCGGGTCGCAGGCTCGCAGTTATTGCCTGATCGTCGTGCCGCTGCCCGCTCCCCTCCAGCGCGCGCAATGACTGCGAGCCTGCGACCCGGCACGGATCGGGCGCGTTTGAATCGAGCAACCGCCATCAACATCCGGGCCCTTCGCACGTACTTTGCCCGTACTGGAAGAATCTATTATGGCCCCGCGGTCCGCTCGGGATGGGGACGCCTTCGGGCACAAGAATGGTGACCGAATTTGCACCGTACAAGCCATCGGGCATCGTGACTGGTTTGAGCACGACGTAAGCCGGTAGACCGCGGAGGATGCCCGCGACACCGGATTTCTCGAAAGACTGCATGTCTTTTGGCGAGGCTTGCCGGAGAAACCCCCGCTTGATCAACTCATCCAAGCCACGCCGACCGGCCGGAACCTCGCTTGCCTTGCGAGTCAACACAAAATCTTCGATCCGAAAGTCCGGTGAAGATACCAGCCCGGAAAGCGAGCTGGGCATTGCCTCACCGACGAGGGCGACGCCGCTTCTCGGCGCCTGGATAAACCGCGTTACCGACCTGCCGGTTATTCTTCGGATAGATTCTGCGGCAGTGGGATTATTAGAATCTTCGCTGTACGTGTAGAAGTAGGGGCAGCCCGGATGTGTCCCGTTTTTCTTGTCGTGCCACGAATCCAAATTTGTTCGCATGTAGAGCGGGATGGACTTCGAGATCCCCAATATCGCCTGTCCGTGGTAACCCGACACCACGGCGCCCACGATACGCGTATCCGGAGTCCAAGCGACGTTCCATACGACGGGATCGTAGGCCGACAGGACCAACACGATGGCTTTCCCGGGCAGGTTCACCAAGACATCGAGTTTCTTGACGTCGTGCCCGCTATCGTCCAGTTCTATGGCGGCTCCCAATTCGGATGTGCCCCCATACGAACCGACTTGGTGCAATTCCAGGTTGCCTTGCAGACGGTCAGCAATCGAACAGGTCGCTGATTCAGCAGTTTGCGCGGAAGCGACGAAAGTGAGACAAGCAAGCACTCCCGCTGCGCCGGCTCGCACGACCGTGCTATTGCACATGGAGTACATAACGAACGTCTTGACGAAAGTCATGCGTCGTAAAAGTGCCACCGAATTCGAGTTCATGCGGTCCCTTCGCCAGCGGCCCGATGAAGACCCAATAGCCGGTGCCTGCCGCAAGCCCATTGCGGCCGGAAGACGGATCTGTCAATGCAAAACATCCTGTTCCAAGCAGAAACCGTTCTGGGCTGTCCAGCGCTGTCGAATCAATTTTCAGGCGCAAGTCCGTCACACCCGAGGCGAATTGATTGAGCGATATGAGTAAGCGGTCGCAAGTAATCTCCGAATGTGGAGTCGCTTGCGCCAAGGAATTGGCTATGGGCACTAACAATATCTTTCCTTCTGGTACCTGACACTCGCGCCGGACCGGACTTGAGTCCGAACTTCCCGTCAGAAACCAGACCGGGCCATTTTGGCCTGCCCCACACCGAAATCCCGTCGTGTCCTGGGACGGGCTTTCGCCGGGCGGGAACGAACGTGCCCATTCCCAATAGCGCTGGACCCACTGCTCCTGCGCGACGAGCGCGACGCGTTCGCGCGGTGGGAATATCTTCACAGTCTGTGGTCCACCTGGGAAGTCGGCAGTGCTCTCGGAATCGTCAAATCCACGGTAACCTGCCGGCAGTAGACCGGCGAAGGGCGTTTCGCCGAAGTTTATTGCCACGATGCCCTTATCGAGCAGGGATTTCAGCTGCACGCTGGAGAACAACTCTGCCGCGAATTCCGTGGCACGCGGCAGCACGATCCCATTCGGGCTGCCAGGTATGGCGTTGTCTTGCCAAACCGCATCGTAGTGGCGATAGAGTCGTCCGGTATCGAGGTCAACAGCTACGCCGATGACTGCCTTCGGCAGGCGAACGTCACCAAATTTGCCGCCCTTGATGGTGATTTTGGAATCCAGCCCGACGTTGATCACGAGATCTTGCGGTCTAATGTGATACATCGACCCGACCCAGTGTTGCCCGTCGCTGACGCGTGCGATCAGGCTCGCCTCCAGTTTCTCCTGGACGAGCCCAGGGTCCACTACCACCTCAAAATAGAACTTCCCGGCATTGTGGGTGCGGGCTGATCGGACCAAATAGTCATCGGCAGGGCTACTGAGCGGGGTGGCCCCGCCGGACGCCAGCTCGGGCGGCGGGGATGGGGGAACGACTTGCGTGATCGTCGGGGGCGTGCCGATTTGGTTATACATCTGTTCCAGTTCGGTGATGCGCCCCTGTGCCAGCTGGAGTACGCAGGTCGCCTGCGTATCGCTTTCGGCGATATCGGCGAGCCACCTGTCGCGGTCGCGCGCGCGGGTAGTGAGACCACATGTGGCATCGCGCCGCTTCAGCCATTCTCGTTGTACTTTTCGCAGAGTAGAGGCGTCGGCGCGCGGGAGCTTCTTGCGCAGCTCTTCGTATCTTTGGTTCAGATTCCGATCGGTGTAAAGCAATTCCGTGAGTACGCAGTTCTTCCGCGTGGCCGCGTCGAGCCCGGCCGCACCGCAACCAAGACTCGGCGTGACCACCCCAGGCGGCAGATCTCCAAACGGCAACTGCTGAGAAAACGTCGCAACCGGTAAGAGGGCGACGAGGGCGACAGCGCCACAATACGATAGAGCTATTCGCATGGAATCATGCCTGCCTGGGGAATACTCCAACTTCTGCGCCAAAGGCTTTCGCCGTGCCCCGTTGCGCGCCGTCACGTCATCGGACCGGGGGACTACATTTCACTCGACGTTCTGGATCTGCTCGCGCATCTGCTCGATCAACACCTTGAGTTCCACGGCGGATCGCGTCGTCTCGACGTCCTGCGACTTTGACGACAGGGTATTGGCCTCGCGGTTGAATTCCTGCATCAGGAAATCGAGCTTGCGGCCGACCGCTTCTTCGGCGGCGAGCGCCTTGGTCATTTCTTCCACGTGGCTTTGCAGGCGGTCCAGCTCCTCGGCGACGTCCATCTTCTGAAGCAGGATCGTGATTTCCTGCTCGAGGCGTTCGGGATTGCCTTCGCCGGTCAACGCCGCCAGGCGTTCCTGCAGCCGAGCGTGGATGCGCGCATGTACTTCGGGCAATCTGGCGGCCACCTGCTTCGAAATCCTCTGCACGGCCCGGGCGCGGGTCGATAGCATTTCCGCGATGCGTTCGCCCTCGTTCGCGCGCGAAGCCTGGAAACCCATCAACGCCTCTGCGAGGAGCCCACGGGCTGCCTCGGTGAGCGGCGCCGTGTCGCGCTCCGGCTCGCGGATCACGCCGGGCCAGCGCAACAGGTCCACGGCGTCGATGTGGCCGGACGTGCCCAGCCGGCGTTGCACGAGCAAGGCGCCCTCGACCAGCCGATCGAGCAGCAGGTCGTCGAGTTGCAATTCGCGTGGACCGGCGTTGGCCGGGCGCAGGTAAAGCGTCGCGTCCACCTTGCCGCGACGCGCGACCGCGGCGATCGCCTGGCGAAATTCAGCCTCGGCACTGCGCAGCTCCTCGGGTACCCGCAGGCCCACCTCGAGATAGCGGTGATTGACGCCGCGCAGCTCCCAGGCGAGCACGCCCAGTGCCGTCGTCCGCTCACTGCGGGCAAAGCCAGTCATGCTCTTTAACATTTGTACTGCATTCCCGGGGCCGGTCGCGAGCCGGTGTTGTAAGCTGCGCGGCAGTCTAGCAGACGGGGCCGGTGCGGCTGATTTCAAGGGGGGCGCGTGCAGTTCGAGTTTGCGGACGTCAGCCTCATGGGCGATCGCGAGGACAACCAGGATCGCACCGCAGTTGCGGTCGGCGACGGTTCCGCGCTGCTGGTTGCGATGGATGGCATGGGCGGCCACGCCCACGGCGCGCGCGCCGCGGAAACCGGTTGCAAGATCCTGCTCGAGATGTTCAACAGCCTTTCGAAGCCGCTGTTCGACCCGCTCGGCTTCCTGCACCTGGCATTGGGTCGCGCGCATTCGGCGATCGTCTCGATCGGCGTCAAGCTGCCAATGGACTTGCGCCCGCGCGCGACCTGCGCCGTCTGCCTGGTGCAGCGTGGCGAGGCCTGGTGGGCGCACGTCGGCGACAGCCGCGTCTATCACCTGCGTGATGGCGCGGTGGTCGCGCGCACGCGCGATCACAGTCATGTCGAACAGCTGCTGCGCGACGGCACGATCCGCGAGGATGAAATTGCCGCCCACCCGATGCGCAACTACGTCGAGTGCTGCCTGGGTGGCGAACCGTCGCTGCCGGAGATGTCGATATCGATGCGCCAGCCGCTGCTCGACGGCGACGTGCTGCTGGTCTGCACCGACGGCATCTGGTCCAATCTGAAGGATTCCGAGATCGCCGGATTCTGGCGGCCGGGCAATGGCAGTTGCGGCGATTCGATCAAGGCGCTGGCGGAGCAGGCGATGACCGCGTCGGCCCCGCACAGCGATAATGTCTCGGCCGCCGGCCTTTGCTGGCGTATGTGACGGATTTTCAGGAGACCGGAATGCGCGCGAGCGGGCGAGCGGCTGACCAATTGCGGCCGGTGCGATTCACGCGCCGCTATACCTCGCACGCGGAGGGATCAGTGCTCGTCGAGTTCGGCGCGACCCGGGTGCTCTGCACCGCGAGCGTCGAGAATGGCGTGCCGCATTTCCTGCGCAACAGCGGCCGCGGCTGGCTGACCGCGGAGTACGGCATGCTGCCGCGCGCGACGCATACCCGATCTGCGCGCGAGGCAGCACGTGGCCGGCAGGCCGGGCGCACACAGGAAATCCAGCGGCTGATCGGCAGGTCGCTGCGCGCCTGCATCGACCTCGGCGCGGTCGGCGAGCGCACCATCACGATTGACTGCGATGTGCTGCAGGCGGATGGCGGTACGCGCACGGCGGCGATCACGGGCGGCTATGTGGC
>JAOUGR010000502.1 GCA_029857655.1 Gammaproteobacteria bacterium
AAGCCCGCCGAAGATCTCGAAGATGCGCCGATCTTCATTGACGACTATTCCGAATCGATCCCGGACCTCGAGGCCATGGAGATCGGCGAGGACATCGAGCTGTTCACGGAAACAGAACTCGATCTCAAGGGCCGTCTCTCGCAGGTCGAGGACGAGCAACTCGAGCTGGCCGCGGGCATCGGCGCCGAGCGCGCGCGCTGGCAGAAGCGCGTTGCGGCCCTGAGTGCCGACATGACCGGGCGCAATCGCCAGCTCGCAGAGCGCGAGCAGGAAATCGAGGATCTGACCGCGCGACTCGCCATGCTCGCGGTCGAGCGTGACGGCTTCGTCGATGAGCTGCGTGAATTGCAGCGTTCCTTCGGCCAGGCCGAGGTCCTGGAGGACAGGCGCGCGCCGTCGCCGGCCGACGGCATCATCGCGAGCTTGCACGAGCGGCTGCGCGAGCGCAGCCAGGCGCTGCTGGTCGCGCGCCAGGAAATCGATAGATTGCGCGCGGACCGCGAACAACTGATTGCGAGCATCGCCGACCGCGACGAATTCATCCAGCGCCTGCATGAGCGATTGCCGGAGCTGGAAGGCAGCGGCCAGGCCGGCGGCGAGTTGCGCAAGCTGATGCGCCGCTTCTTCGGCGGCGAAGAGAAAGTAGTGACGCCTACACCCGCTGAACCGGAAGTCATGGCGCCGGGCGATGCCGCGTCGACGGCGCAGATGCCGATCGTGGGCATGATCAACCTCGAAACGCCGGCTGGCGAAACCACGACCCTGACGGAAGCGGCATCGGACCTGACCGTGGAGCTGCCGCGGCAACAGGTGCTCGTCGAGGACATGCAGCAGGCGCCGCCGAGGGTGGAAGTGCCGGTTTCGCCACGCAGCGAGCCGCAGGTCCGCCGCTACCTGATCGGGCTCGACATGGTCGGCTCGGTGTTCGAAATGACGCTGCCGCGCGTCAATGTCGGCCGCACCAGGGACAATGACCTGCGCATCGTCGATCCCACCGTGAGCCGTTTGCATGCGGTGCTGAAATTGCGCGGCAACGAAGTATCCGTGATCGACGCCAACAGCCTGAATGGCGTGTTCGTGAATGGCATCCAGCTCCGCTACGCGAAGCTAGAGGATGGCGACACGCTGACATTCGGCTCGGTGCGATTCCGCTATCGCGTGGGTTCGGGTAGTTCCGGCGGAGCTTACGGCCCGGACTGAACGGGCATTCGCGCGATCGCGCGCAGCGCCAGCAGCGATACCAGGCACAGCCCCATCAGGGTAGCCGCCAGCGGCACCGGCGAGTGATTGGCGAAGAACGCCACCAGCTGCGTCGCACCCGCCGCCACGACGAGATGCACGAATCCCATCAATCCTGAAGCCGCGCCCGCAATGGCTGGGTGGCGCGTGATCGCGGCAGTCGTGGAACTGGGTGTCGCAAGGGCGTTCGCAAAGCCGATCAGCATCCCCGGGATGAACAGGGCGAGCGGATGCCAGACACCCGCGAGCGACAGCACCGCCATCGACGATGCCCCGGTGAATGCCAGCAGTGCGCCGGTCTGCATCAGGCGCCGCCCGCCAACCCGGTTGACGACGCGTGCGGCGACCAGGAACCCGGCGAATGACGCGACTGCCGGGAAAAACAGCAGCAGGCCGAGGCGCGCGGGCGATATGCCGAGCACATCGACGACGACATAGGGAGTGCCGGTAACAAACGTGTAGATCATGCTCATCAGGCTGGAACCGAACGCGACATAGCTCAGGTAGATGCGCGAGCTGAACAGCTGCCGGTAACTGGAAAGCGTGCGGGGCGACGCCCCGGCCGCCGGGTCCGGCGGCTTCGTCTCGACCAGCTTTCGCGCCGCGAACAGCATCACGACGCCGCCGAGCAGCCCCGAAAGGGCAAATACGGCGCGCCAGCCGTACCATTCGATCACGAGTCCGCCGAGCGTCGGCGCGAACATGGGCGCCAGCAGTATCGCGGTCGCGGTCGCAGCTATTGCGCTTGCGGCGCGTGCGGGTCCGAAGAAATCCATGATG
>JAOUGR010000504.1 GCA_029857655.1 Gammaproteobacteria bacterium
CAGCCCCGCGCATAGCCGCGCCTGGCCTGCGTGTACCAGCGTTCCTGCGCAAGCAGCGGCAACTTATCGCGCACTGCTGTCCAGCTGTCAGGATCGCCACCGGCGCTTTGTGCCAGCACGCGCGCGTCTTCCAGGTGGCCGTAGCCGATATTGTAGGCGGCCAGCGCCAACCAGGTCCGGTCGGGTTCCGGGATGCGATCAGGAATCGTGCCCTTGACCAGCGCGACGTAGCGCGCACCGCCAAGGATGCTGCTGCGCGCATCGGTGCGGTCGGAAACCTTGACGCGAAGCGCGGTCTCGGCGGTCAGCATCATCAGGCCGCGCACGCCGGTCGGCGAAACCGCAGCCTCGTCCCAGCGGGATTCCTGGTAGCCGATCGCCGCAAGCAGGCGCCAGTCAATGCCGGTTTCCGCGCTCGCTTCCTCGAACCAGGCCTGGTATCGCGGCAGCCGCTCACGCACCGCGCTGACAAAGGCCGGGGCATCTACCCGGCGAAAGCGGCTGAGTGAACCCTCGTTGCGGGTGAGAATTTTGGCAAGCCGGCCGCTCGCCTCGAGTTCATCGAAATGACGCTTGATCAGTGGCAGGAGGTCGGTGCTGCGGGGCGCGACGGCCCAGGCAATCGGCTCCGATTCGGCGAGCTTGAAGGCCGGACGCAATTCCGGAAAGAAACGGCGGCCAAGCGTGAACTCCGTTGAATCGGCAACCGTCAGGTCAGCCGCGCCATGGGCAACACGCGCGAACAGCTCCTGCTGGTCGGCGTCGTCGACCTCGATAAAGCGCAATTGAGGCAGCTCGAGGGCGAGTCGCGCAAGGCTCGCTGCATGCGTCGAGTTCCGGATCACTTCGATACGCTTGCCGATCAGGTCGCGTGGCGACTCGGGCGGCGGATCCTGCACGCGATAAACGATGTGCTGGTCTATGCGCTGGTAGACCGGCCCGAACAATGCCAATTCCCTGCGCGGCTCGCTGGCAATGATTCCTGCGGCGGCGATGTGGGCACGATTGCGAAGCACATAATCGAGCGCCGCCGTTCCCGAGGCCGCAAAACGAAACTGCGGTTTCACGCCGAGTCGCCGCGCAAAACCGGCGGCGAGCTCGTACTCGGGTCCCTCCGGACCGGAGGCTCCCTGGTAATAGGCCATTGGACTGTTGCGCGTGGCGACCTTCAGCACTCCGAGCAGACGAATCTGCTCGTAGGTGCCAGGCATGCTTGAACAGGTCCCTATCATCAGTGACATCACGATGATGGCCGGCACGCCGAAGCGGCTGCGTATGTCCCTCCGCCGTCCGCCGGGTTGGGCAGGCTTCGGCTGCATTGTTGTAGAATACCGCCTCCGGTGATCGCCGCGACGACGGCTGGCCGGTATCCCGCGCGGAGAGGTACCGAAGCGGTCACAACGGCACCGACTCGAAATCGGTTGGGGGCATTACGCCCCACGTGGGTTCGAATCCCACCCTCTCCGCCAAAATTCCCTCAATTGTCCAGAGTGATACTGTGGATGCCAGGGGCCATGGCACGCGGTTGACGACCCACGGGGGCGACCTTACGATGCCCGGCCCGGCATCATCGATGGTGGCTCGCGTCGGTTCCTCCGCGACGATCAGTCGTGAATCCCGCCAGGCCCGGAAGGGAGCAACGGTAGCGGCGGCATCGGGTGCCGGAGGGGTGCTGGCGCGGGCCGCCTCCACCGGCTGCTGCGGAGAACGGAGTTCATGAGCTACCTGGTTCTGGCACGCAAGTGGCGCCCGCGCACATTCTCCGAGCTGGTCGGCCAGGAGCACGTCCAGCAGGCGCTGGTCAACGCGCTGGATTCCGGTCGTATCCATCACGCATTCCTGTTCACCGGCACGCGCGGCGTCGGCAAGACGACGATCGCGCGCATCCTCGCGAAGTCGCTGAACTGCGAGCGCGGCGTCAGTTCGAGACCCTGTGGTGAATGCGCCGCCTGCCGCGAAATCGACGAAGGCCGATTCGTCGACCTGATCGAGGTCGATGCAGCGTCCCGCACCAAG
>JAOUGR010000503.1 GCA_029857655.1 Gammaproteobacteria bacterium
GCCTGCGATCGCGCGGATCGAGCGTCACTGCACGGTCATGGAACTCGATGCCGGCACCGATTACAGGTTGCGGCAGCTCGAGCGCGCGCAGCTTTACCTGGGGCCTGAAGTCGCGGATGCGGAAGCCCGGATGGCCGCCGCATTCGAGCGCATGACCGATGGACCCGCTATCGCGGACGCCGACGTCGAGGTCGTGGGGCGGCCGGTGCGCGCGATCCGCGAGGGCGAGGATGTCGTCTGGTTTGGCTTCCGCAAGCTCTGCGAAGGGCCTCGTTCGGCCGCCGACTACATCGAGATCGCGCGCTGCTACCACACCGTGCTCGTGAGCCGCGTGCCCGTCATGGATGCCGGTGCCGACGACGCGGCGCGGCGCTTCATCACGATGGTGGACGAGTTTTACGATCGTGGGGTCAAGTTGATCCTGTCCTCCGGCGCGGCCTCACCCGAGGGCCTCTATCGCGGGGAGCGGCTCGCATTCGAGTTCCGCCGCACGTCGAGCCGGCTGCATGAGATGCAGGGGCGGGAATATCTTGCGAGACCGCACCGCCCTTGAATTCAGCCTAAAGTCCGTCACCCGCCTGCGGCCGAGGCTCGCTCATCCGATAGACCGCAATGATCTGGTGTGTGACAGTGTCGCGCAGCACATTGAACCACTGGCCGCAGCCGTAGCTGTGGCACCAGCGCTCGGCGTGCTGGCCCCTGGGGTTCGAGCGGAAGAAGAGGTAGCTGGACCAGGCCTCGTCGCTGCACGCCGGCGGCGGCCGGGAGATGTGCGACTCGCCGCCGTACGTGAACTCCGGCTCGTCGCGGGTTCCGCACCAGGGGCACTCGATCCGCAGCATTTCGGTATCCTACCGAGGACATCCGATGCAGCGCTATTCCTTTCCTGCCCTCGCCCTGCACGCCCTGCGCGGCCACAAGCGCTGGCCAAGGGTATTGCAGTCGACCGACCCGAAGCCGACCTACGACGCCGTGATCGTGGGAGGTGGCGGCCACGGGCTTGCGACCGCCTACTTCCTGGCAAAGCAGCACGGCATGCGCCGCATCGCCGTGCTCGAAAGGGGCGCCATCGGCCATGGCAACACCGGCCGCAACACGCAGGTGATCCGCTCCGACTATTACCACCTCCCCAGCTCGAAATTCTTCGAGCGTTCCTTGCGGCTGTACGAGGGCCTGAGCCGGGAGTTGAACTACAACATCATGTTGAGCCAGCGCGGCAAGATCAATCTGGCCCACAGCCCGCATGAAATGGAGATCCAGCGGCGCGCGACCAATGCCATCCGCATGAATGGCGTCGATGCGGACATGCTGACGGCCGAGGAACTGCGCAGTCTGGAACCCGCCCTCAACTTCAACGGCCGCTACCCGATCGAGGGCGGCTCCGTGCAATGGCGTGGCGGCCTGGCGCGTCACGATGCGGTTGTCTGGGCTTTCGCGCGCGCAGCCGGTGCGCTCGGGGTGGACATCGTGCAGGGCTGCGAGGTCACCGGCTTCCTGCTGGAGAACGGCCGGGTCACCGGTGTTGAAACGAATCGCGGCCGCATCTCGGCGCCCCGCGTCTGCATGGCGGTCGCCGGGCATTCAAGCGTGCTCGCGCGCAAAGCCGGCGTCGCCCTCCCGATCAACAGCATGGCGCTGCAGGCCATGGTCACGGAGCCGGTCAAGCCGATGCTGAATCACGTACTCATCTCGGCCCTGGTCCACGTCTACATCAGCCAGTCGGATCGCGGAGAGGTCGTGATCGGCGGCGGCGCGGACATCTTCCATTCCTATGCGCAGCGTGGCGGCCTGTCCGGCCTTGAGGCCAACGCACAGGCGGCCGTCGAGTTGTATCCATCACTCGGTCGCCTTCGCGTCATGCGCCAATGGGCCGGCATCGTGGACATCACGCCTGATACGAGCCCCGTGATGGGTCTGACGCCGGTGCAGGGACTCTATGTCAGCGCGGGCTGGGGCACGGGCGGCTACAAGGCGATACCCGCGGGCGGCGAGACAATGGCCTGGACGATTGCAAAT
>JAOUGR010000505.1 GCA_029857655.1 Gammaproteobacteria bacterium
GCCGCCGCCGCTGCAGAAGTCGATCTTCCTCGTGAGCGGCAGCGATTCCATCGAAGCCTCCATCGACCTCGCGCGCAAGGCGACCGGCGGACTTGACGTGATCGGCCTTCATGCCGGGTTGCATGGCTCGACGTCATATCTGACACGGTCGTTGTCTTTCAACTGGAGCCGGCAAAAGCACTCGATCGTGGCACCGGCCACGTCCGCGATCCTGGCACCGTACTGTTACCGCTGCCCGTTGAAGATGACTTTTCCGAAATGCGAGCTGCAGTGCCTCGAGGCAAGCCTCGAGCTGGCCGACGCGAACTTCACCTCGAAGCCGGCGGCCTTCATCGGCGAGCCCATCCTGAGCGCCGGCGGGGTGATCGTTCCCCCACCCGGCTTCTACAAGGCGGTCAGGCAGGCGTGCGACAAGCGCGGCATGCTGATGATCTTCGACGAGGCGCAGACAGGACTTGGCAAGACCGGCAAGCTCTTCGGCTTCCAGCACGAGCCGGGCGTGAAGCCCGACATCATTGCGATTTCCAAACACTTCGGCGGCGGCCTGCCGATCAGCGGCGTTTGCACGACCGCGGAGATCGCCGCGAAGGCGGCGGCAAACGGCTACTTCGCGACGCGATCGCACGCCACGGACCCGGTCCTGTGCGCCGCGGGAGACGAAAGCCTGAAAATCGTGGTGGAGGAGAACATGGCGGGTAATGCGGCCCGCATCGAGCGCCGGATCAAGAGCGCGTTGGCCGCGATGGCCAAGGAGTTGGAATTGATCGGCGACGTGCGCGGCAGAGGCGTCCTGCTGGGGATCGAATTCGTCACCGACCGGGAGAAGCGGACCCCGGCAAACGACGAAACGGCGGCCATCGCCCGGTATTGCCTCGACAATGGCCTGATCTTCCAGACTCGCGGCACGGGGGGAACGCTCAACGTGGTACGCCTGGTGCCGCCGATGACGACGACCGACGCCGAGGTCGATCGTGCCATGTCGATCATGCATGAGGCGATCAAACTCGCCTCGCGCAAGGTGCGTCGGCCCGGCAAGCGCAAGCCTGCCCGCGTCACCGCCGCGTGACTGGCAGCGCCTTCTCCGGTGACCAGCCATGAATGACTTGTCGACTGCCGCTGCAAACCTCAAAGATCGCCTGGGCAATCCGCGCGATCCTGCCGTCGGTTATGCACGCGGCGCGATTATCGTCGATGAAGTGTCCGAGAGCCTGCGCCAGCAGCGTGCTTACGCGATCATCCGCGACCGTTACGCGCGGCTCGGCGACGCCGGCGTGTTCAACCTGACGGGGCTGATCCGGGCGTTTCCGTTCGCGCCCGGCGACGCCGAGTCGATGCGTTCCTATGTGCACTTCATCGCACGCTCGCAGGGCGAACTCGAGACGCTTGCGCTGCAACGGCTCGGCGCTCGGTCAGGCGTGCACGACGGCTTCCTCGCCAACCGGGTGAGCGCGGGAATGATCGCGATCATGCTGGTCCTGCTCGAGGATGGCGATCGCGCCCTGTCGCTGGTTCCCGCCGACCGATCGCATCCGTCGATCCGGCAGGCCGTACTTCTTGCCCGCGGCACGTTCGAGGAGGCGATCGGCGCCGAGGCCTTTGCGGAGGCCGTGGCTCGCGAACCGGCGCCGCGAGTGGTCGTCATCACCACCATTTCGCCGTCCAAGAATCACCTGCCGCTCCAGGATCTGGTGCGGGCGATCGCGCTCGCCCGGCAGCGGGGCGCGATGGTTGTACTCGACGATGCGCACATGGCGGCGCGCGTTGCCATCTACGGGGAGCCGCCGGGCCTTGCGCTCGACCCGGCGCCCGATGTCACCGTCTGGTCGCTCGACAAGCACGTCCGCGGTCCGCGGTCGGGCTTTGTCGCAGGCAACACGGGCCTGATTCGCAGAATCAAGGCACGCGCTCTCGCTTTAGGCGTGGAGGCGCAACTCGGCCAATACATCGCCGGATTTCATGCCGTGGAATCGTTCGATCCCGTTCCGATCCAGGCGGCTGCCGCGATGTCCAGGC
>JAOUGR010000506.1 GCA_029857655.1 Gammaproteobacteria bacterium
CCTGCAGCGGTGATCATCGTCATCGCGCTGGTGCTCGGCGTGCTCGGCGTCATGAAGGGCAGGGAAACGCCGATCGGCGACACCCAGGCCGGCGTGCCCGAGCTGCGGCCGGATTCGCGCTACAACCAGGACAGCAACCTGATCAGCCAGCGCTTCTCGATCGGCACCGACATCGTCAACGTGATCGTCGAGACCAAGGCCGACGGCTGCATCGATTTCCAGATCATCGATGCGATCGACCGCTTTGCCTGGCACATGGCGAACGTTGCCGGCGTGCGCGACGTGATGACGCTCGCGGGCGTCTCCAAGGTGGTCAGCGCCGGCTGGAGCGAGGGCAGCCTGAAGTGGCGCAACCTGCCGCGCGACGAGCGGCAACTGGTGCAGGCGCAGAACTACATCGAGACCAGCACCGGGCTCCTGAACCGCGACTGCAGCGTGATGCCGGTCATGCTGTTCCTCGCGGACCACCGCGCCGAGACGATCGAGGGCGTGGTCGCGGCGGTCAAGGATTACCGCACGAAGAACCCGACCGAGGGCGTCACCTATCGCCTCGCGACCGGCAACGTCGGCGTGATGGCGGCCCAGAACGAGGAAGTGATGGCGAAGGAGTTCGTCATCCTCGGCTGGGTGTTCGCCGCCGTTACCATCATGTGCCTCGTCAACTTCCGCTCCGTGATCGGCACGGTGATGGTCATCATCCCGCTTGCGCTGGTGTCGATCCTGGTCTATGCCGTGATGGCATTCGTCGGCATCGGCCTCAAGGTCAATACCCTGCCGATGGTGGCGCTCGGCGCCGGCATCGGCGTCGACTACGGCATCTATCTCTTCAGCCGCATGCAGGAATTCCTCAACCGCGGCGAGAGCGTGCACAAGGCTTATCTCGACGCACTGCGCGTCACCGGGGCCGCGATTTTCTTCACCGGCGTCACGCTCGCGATCGGCGTCGGGACCTGGGTGTTCTCGCCGCTCAAGTTCCAGGCCGACGTCGGCCTGATGCTGACCTTCATGTTCGTCGTGAACATGCTGGGCGCGATGCTGCTGCTGCCGGCGCTGGGGGCGTGGCTGCTGAGGCCGAAACACCCGGCATGAGTGTCATCCCGGAAGGGATTTCGGCAACTCGATCGAACCGCTTCCGCAGTCGCTCAATCCAGCGCTGGCTTCGCCCGTAGCCGCTTCGTATCCTTCCGCAACTTCTTCCCTTCGAGCCTCCGCGCCCGCGCCGCGCGCCCGGGCCGCGTCTTCTTCCGCGCTTTCGGCACGTGCCGCGCTGCAATGATCAGGTCTTCGAGCCGGGTGATGGCATCGCGCCGGTTCGCTTCCTGGCCGCGGTGGCGATGTGCCTCGATCACGATTTCATCCGCCTGGGTCAGCCGCCGCCCCGCCAGTCCCCGCAGCCGCCGTTTGCCGTCCTCGTCCAGCAGCGAAGTCGCGGCGACGTAGAACCGCAGCTCGCAGGCGCTCGAGACCTTGTTGACGTTCTGGCCGCCGGGGCCGGGGCTGCGCACGTAGGCAAGCGTGTACTCGCCCTCGGGAATCACCGGGCGCGCGGGACCGTCGTCGTTCATGTCAGTCCTGGCTGTCGGCGGAAGGCGTGATCGGACCCTGGGATGGCGGCGCGAGCGCGGAGGCGGACTTGCCGCCCTCGAGGATGCGGACCTCTCGCTGGGCCGGCGGGATCGTGATGCCGTGCTCGCGGAACAGCGCCCAGATGCGCCGGTTGACGTCGGAACGAACGTTGTTGACGCCCTCGGCCGGATCGCCGATCCAGAAACGCAGCTCGATCTCCATGCCGTAGTCGGCGAACTCGAGGAGCCGCGATACCGCCGGTGGGTCGCGCAGGATGCGCGGGTGCTCGGCCGCCTCGAGCAGGAGTTTCAGCGCCAGCTCGACGTCGTCCTGGTAACCGATGCGCACGGGCAGGCGCAGGCGCACGCGCGGGTGGCCATAGCTCCAGTTGATCAGCGGATTGGTGATGACGTTCTGGTTCGGCACCAGGGTCGCCACACCGTCG
>JAOUGR010000131.1 GCA_029857655.1 Gammaproteobacteria bacterium
GTATCGACTACCCCGTATTGCTGGATGCCGGCAAGAAGGTGAGCCGCAACTATCGGGCCGACCAGCTGCCACTGATTCTGCTGATCGACCGGTATGGCGTGATCCGCGCACGCCACAATGCGCTAGACGAGCGCGAGGAACGCGGCATGCTGGTACAACTGCGCGATCTCATCGATGAATAGACAGGAACTCCCGACATGAGAGCTTGGATCAAGGCAACTGCGGTTCCCATATTGATGCTGTTGGCCCTGGCGACCGGCCGGGCAGAGGAACCGGCGCCTCCACCGGCACCGGACCGATCGGTGCTCGACGCTAAGGTTCAGGACCTGCGTCGCGAGGTTGTCGACCTCAATCGTGACCTGTTCATGCTCGAGGAGGACCTGCTGTTCCCTGCGAGCACGCAGATCGCAGTATTCGTCTCCATGGATGTCGGCACTTTCTTCGATCTCGATTCAGTCCAGGTGCGCATCGATGGCAAGGAGGTTGCCAATTACCTGTACACGGCACGCGAGCGCGAGGCGCTCCTGCGCGGTGGCGTGCAGCGTGTATGGCTCGGCAACATGAAGGCCGGGGAGCATGAAATGGTGGCGTTCTTCACGGGGCGGGGTACGCACGAGCGCGACTACAAGCGCGGCGCGACGCTGACCATCGAAAAAGGCGTCGGCGCGAGGTACGTCGAGCTGCGCATCAGCGATCGCGTGCGCAAGCTGCAGCCTGAATTCGTCGTTCGCGTATGGGAGTGATTGCTTGGCCTGGCGGCTGATCGTCATCCTGGCTGCGCTCTCCGCCTGGGCCGGGCCCGCGGCGGGTTCTGCGCCAGTGGCGAGTGCGCCCGCACTCGGTGCGGCGCGGGAAAATACGCCGGACCCTGCGGGTTTGCCGGCCGTCAAGGTGCAGGATCTGCACTACGGCGACGTCCTGTTTTATTTCTACGGCCGCGATCATTTCGAGGCGCTGGTCCGGCTGTCCGCGTACCGGGACCAGGGGCACCTCGACCCTCATGCGCGAGATGCAGAGCTCCTGCGTGGCGGTTTGTATCTGTCGCTCGGTCAGCACCGGGAAGCGCGCGAGATTTTCGAGCGGCTCCTTGCTGATGCGACGACACCTGCGCCGGTTCGCGATCGCGCCTGGTTCTATCTCGGCAAGGTCCTTTATGCGAGCGGGCACTACGACCAGTCCGAGCAGGCACTTCGCGCGGTCAGCGCAGGACTGCCGATCGAGTTCGAATCGGAACGCCGGTTGCTGATCGCGCAGGGACTCATGTATCGGGAGCAGTTCGACGCGGCCATCGCGGAACTCGAAGGCTGGCAGGGCCCGGACAACTGGACTGCCTATGGAAAATTCAACCTCGGTGTGGCACTGGTGCGCGCCAATCGCATCGAGAGCGGCCACGCGATGCTCGAACAGGTCGGCATGCTGCAAACGACCGACCCCGAGCTGCTTTCATTGCGCGACAAGGCGAATCTGGCGCTTGGCTACGCATTGCTGCAGGCCGGGCGGCCGGATGCGGCACGCATTGCGTTGGATCGAGTGCGTCTGCAGGGGTCGCAGGCGAACAAGGCCTTGCTGGGCGCAGGTTGGGCGGATGCTGCCGGCGGGCACTACCAGCAGGCGCTCGTCCCCTGGGTCGAACTTCACGGACGCGACCTGCTGGACGCCGCGGTCCAGGAATCCTATCTGGCCGTGCCATATGCCTACGCAGAACTCTCGGCGATCGGCCAGGCGGTCGGGTACTACGAACAGGCGATCGCCTCCTACGACGCCGAGCGCGTCCGGATCGACGAGTCGATTGCGTCGATCCGCGCCGGACGGCTGCTTGCCGCCGCGCTTGCTGCGGACCGCGGCGCCCGGCCGGACTGGTTTGCACAACTCAAGGCGCTGCCTGACGCGCCCGAATCACGGTACCTCTACCACCTGCTGGCGGGTCATGAATTCCAGGAGGGGCTCAAGAACTACCGGTCACTCGAGGCGATGTCGCAGAATCTCGACGGCTGGTCGACGAGCCTGGGTGCCTTCTCGGACATGATCGAGACACGCAAGAACGCTTTCGTCGGCAAGCTGCCCGCAGCCGACCGGCGCCTGGCATCCGTGGACGTGGCCGACATCAACCGCCGCCGCGACGAACTGCGCGCCAGGCTGGAAGCGGCCCTGCATGATCGCGACACCAGCGCGCTCGCGACCGAGCACGAGCGCCAGTGGTTATCCTTGCTGGCGGCTGTCGAGTCGGAGCTGGCTGCCCATGCAGGCGATGCGAGCTTCGACGATGCCCGCGAAAAGGCGCACCTAGCGCGCGGCGTGGTGAGCTGGAAGCTGGATGCCGCCTGGAAGGTGCGCGTCTGGCAGGCGCAGCGTGCCATGCGGGAGCTCGATGCAGTCGTCTACGACGCCCGCACGCGCCAGGCGGAGGCGGTCAAGGCCCGGCGAGGCACGCCGGAACGCACTGCCGCGCTCGCCGTGCGTGTCGACGCGGTTTCCCCGCGTGTCACCGACCTGGCACGCCGCGTCGAGGCGGCAAAGGCCGCGCAGGGCCGCCGCCTCGCCGACATTGCGATCAGCGAACTAGAAGACCAGCGCAACCGGCTGGACGAGTATTCAGTGCAGGCCCGTTATGCGATTGCGACGATCTACGATCGCGCGAGTTCGGGCGCGCCATGAATCCCAGGTGGCAATCATGCGTGGCCGGCCTTGCGATCGCAGCCTTTGCGGCTGGCGCGGGCGCGCAGACCATCGGTGATCTTCGCAAGAAGGCCGTTCCGGTCCAGACGGGCCCTGCGGCGCCCGTCGAAGCAGCAAAGGTGCGCGAAGCCTATCGGCGATTCCTGGAGCTCGATGCCGGGGACAAGGAAATGCGGGCGGAGGCACTGCGCCGGCTCGCCGACCTGGAACTCGACGCAGCCGACGCGGAGCGCGGTGACGGGACGACGCCCGCCGCGGGCGGCGAGCAGACGCGTGCGGCAATTGTACTTTACGAGCGCCTCCTCGAGGAGGCGCCGGATCACCCGCGCATCGATTCCGTGCTTTACCAGCTCGGCCGTGCGTGGGAAGCGGAAGGAAATGTCGAGCGCGCGCTTTTGTACCTCGACCGGCTGGTCGCAAGATTCCCGGACAGCCGCCACATCGAGGAAGCACAGTTCCGCCGCGGTGAAATCCTGTTCAGTGCCCAACGCTGGCGGGAAGCGGAGCCCGCCTATGAAGCTGTCATCCGGCGCGGCAGTGTATCGGCGTTCCAGGAACAGGCGCTCTACAAGCACGGCTGGTCGCTTTTCAAGCAGTCCCGCATTGACGAGAGTTCCGTGTCGTTCCTTGCGGTCCTGGACCGCAAGCTGCTGACCGCGCCGGGCGTCGAGATCGAGAGCCTGGACGAGCTTTCGCGCGCCGATCGTGAACTGGTGCTGGACACGATGCGCGTCCTCGGGATCCAGTTCACGGCCAACGATCCGGCCGGCACGCTGTCAGCTGCGCTTGCGCAGCATGACTCGCCCGCCTATGGGTGGCGGCTGCATGCTTCACTGGGCGACCTGCTGGTGGAGAAGGAACGCTACACGGACGCCGCAGACACCTACCGGGCCTACGCGGCGCGACATCCGGGCGATGCGCGATCACCGGTCCTGCAGGGACGCGCCATCGAGGCCTACCTCAAGGGTGGATTCGCCGAACTGGCGCTTGAGGGCAGGCGCGAGTACGTGGAGCTTTACGCTTTCGGCGGGCCATTCTGGGTGACCCGCACGCGCGAGAGTGCGCCGGAAGTGGTTGCGCAACTGAAGGCAAACCTGCGTGATCTTGCGCAACACGATCACGCACTCGCGCAGAAAAGCACGAAACCGGCGGACTATCAGCAAGCCGCGCGCTGGTATCGCGAATTCCTGCGCTCCTTCCCGGACGAGCCGGACAGCGCCGAGACCAACTACCTGCTCGCGGATTTGCTGTTCGAGAGCGGCCAGTTCGGCGATGCCGCCGTCGAATACGAGCGCACGGCTTACGAGCGGCCCACCGGCCCGCGGAGCGGCGAGGCGGCATACGCGGCCCTGGTTGCGCGCGAGCGCCACGAACAACAGCTCTCGGGTGCGGAGCGCGCTGCCTGGCACCGTGCAAGTATCGATGCTGCCGTGCGATTTGCGACGGTGCACGCCACGCATCCGGAGGCCGGGCACATCTGGTTGCGCAGCGCGCGCCAGCAGCTGGCACTCGGCATGCACGAGCAGGCTGCGGACAGCGCGCGTCGCGCGGCCGCACACCTCCCGGCCCTCACGCCTGACGAACAGCGTGCGGCCTGGAGCATCGTTGCGGATTCGAGTTTCGAACTGGGACGCTATGCCGATGCAGAAGCCGCCTATGTCCAGGTCCTGAGCTGGCTCGCAGCCGATACGCCGGATCGGGACGCCGTCGCCGAGCGCCTGGCGGCTTCCGTCTACAAGCAGGGCGAAGCGCGTGTCCAGGCAGGCGATTCCGCCGGCGCCGTGAACGATTTCCTGCGCGTGGCAGCCGCGGCTCCGCGCTCGAGCCTGGTCGCGAATGCCCAGCACGATGCAGCGACCCTGTTGCTGCGCGACAAGGACTGGCAGCGCGCGATCCCGATTCTGGAGGAGTTCAGGCGCGCGTACCCGACGCATGCACTTGCACGCACAGTGCCGCGCGACCTGGCCGTGGCGTATGCGGAGACCGGGCGCCCGCGCGAGGCTGCGGCCGAACTCGAGCGGGTTGCGGATAACCCGGACGAACCCGCGGATCTTCGGCTTGCGGCATTGCTGCGGGCAGCGGAACTCTACGAGCAATCCGGCGACCGCGGCAAGTTGATCGATGTGTGGGCACGCTTCGTGGATCGTTATCCCGAGCCGCTTGACGACGCGATGTCGGCGCGCCAGAAGCTGGCCGATCTGTCGCGTGAAGCGGGAGACGACGTGGCGCGGGCAAAATGGCTGCAGGCCATTATCTCCGCGGACAGCAAGGCCGGCGGGCGCAGGACCGATTTGAGTCGCAGCCTCGCCGCGCAGGCAGCGCTGGAGCTGGCGGAGCCGCTGCGCGTCGCCTTTGAAAGCGTGCAACTCAACGCACCGCTGCCGAAATCGCTAAAGGCGAAGAGCGCGGCGATGGATGCGGCACTGACCGCTTATCGTGCAGCAGCTGACTACGGGATCGCGACCATTGCGACCGCCGCGACTTACACGACGGCAGAAATGTACCGGCGCCTGGCGCGCGACCTCATGGCCTCGGAGCGCCCGGGCAATCTCGACACGGAAGAGCTGGAGCAGTACGAGTTGCTGCTGGAGGAACAGGCCTATCCCTTCGAGGAAAAAGCCATCGAGTTGCATGAGGCGAATGCGGCGCGCGCCGCAGTTGGCGTCTATGACGACTCGGTGCGGGCGAGCTATGCCGCACTCGCCGAACTGAAGCCGGCGCGCTATCGCAAGGAGGAGCGGCTGCCGGTCGCTACCGGCGATCCTGCGGTAGAAGCCGCCCTGGCCGATCTCGCGGCCGGACACCCGGCCGAAGCGGAGGCCTGGCTGGCCAATGCCGCTGCGCAGCCGGCTGTACTGACCGTTCGTGGCGTCCTGTGGCGCATGCAGGGGCACATGGCGCAGGCCATGGAGGCCTACCGGGCTGCTCAGGCAATGGACCCGCTGGATCCGCTGCCGGTCGTCAATCTTGGCGTACTTCTTGACCTGTATCTCGGTCGCGCGACGGAAGCCCTCGCAGAATACGAGAGATATCAGGCCCTGCTGCCGGCACCGGATGCGCAGGTTGCGGGCTGGATCACGGAAGTACGGGTTCGTGCCGGGCGGGAAGAGCGGAGCGCGGAGGCAGCACCATGAATCGGTGGGTATTTGTCGCGATGCTGCTGCTGTCGGGCTCTGTGATGGCGCAGGAGCCCGAGCAGAAGCCAGTCGAGGCGCCGGCCGAACCGGCGACACGGGCAACGCGATTCAGTACGGTCGACCGGCTAGAACTCGAGACAACCTCGATTACCGGCAACCGCGAACTGCCGAAAGTGATGTATATCGTGCCGTGGAAAAAGGCCGATCTCGGCGATCTGTCCGGCAAGCCGGCCCGATCGCTGATCGATGAAGTGCTGGCGCCGGTGGATCGGGACGTGTTCCGGCGCGAGGTGAGTTACTACGAAGCTATGACGGC
>JAOUGR010000132.1 GCA_029857655.1 Gammaproteobacteria bacterium
ATCTCCCGGCTCCACCGGGCGCCGGAAGCGCGCCTTGTCGATACCGACGAAATAGAACCGGGTCTCCTCGTCGGGTACGACACCGGCGGTCTTGAATGCGAGTATGCCGGCAGCCTGGGCGAGTGCCTCCAGGATCATCACCCCCGGCATCACCGGCCGGTGGGGAAAGTGCCCCGCAAAGAATGGCTCATTGATCGTCACATTCTTGATGGCGTGGATGCTCTTGCCCGGCACGCATTCGATGACGCGGTCGACCAGCAGCATCGGGTAGCGATGCGGCAACTGCGCGCGGACCGCATTGATGTCCATCGCAAAACCTTCACTCATTCGTCCGTCTCCTGGCCTGCACCGCCGGCGCCCAGTTCGAGTTGCGCAAGCCGACGCTCGAGGGCGTCGAGCCGCCGCAGCCGTGCCACCGTGCGACGCCAATCCATCGTCTGGATCGCCGGGATGCCGGATGAATACGTTCCCGGACCCGGGAGCGAGCGCGTAACCATCGAGTAACCCGTCACCACGACTTCGTCACCGATCTCCAGGTGACCTACGATACCGACGGCACCGCCGATCATGCACCGGCGCCCGATGATCGTGCTCCCCGAAATGCCGACGCAGCCGGCGATCACCGTATGTGCACCGATCCGGCAGTTATGGCCGACCTGCACCAGGTTGTCCAGTTTCACCCCATCTTCGATGACCGTGTCCTCGATCGTGCCGCGATCGATCGTCGTGTTAGCGCCGACTTCCACATCGTCGCCGATACGCACGGCGCCAAGATGCGGAACCTTGACGAAGCCGTCGGGAGCCGGCGCGAAGCCAAATCCGTCGCTTCCAATGACGGCACCAGGCTTGAAAACGCAACGCCGGCCAATGGTCACCCCGTGGCAGATCGTGACGGAGGCCTGCAGGCGGCAATCGTCCCCGAGGCGCGCCCCTTCTTCAATGACGGAACTGGGTCCGACGAAACAGCGCTCGCCGATCACGGCGCCGGCCCCGATTGCGGCATTCGGGCCGATCCATGCGCTTGCCGCCACTCTCGCACTGGCGGCAATGCTGGCCCCCGGGGCAGCGCCCGCAGTGACCGCCGCTTCAGGGTAGATGCCAGCAGCAATGCGCGCGTAGGCCGCATACGGATGGGGACTGATCAGCGCGGCGACCGGACAATCAGGCAGCATCTCGCGCGCCAGGACGACAACCGTCGCACGCGTGGCGGCAAGCTGCCTGCGGTACTTCGCATCACTGCAGAATGTCAGGGTGCCCGGCGTCGCGGACGCCAGTGGCGCGACCGCCTGGACCGTCAGACCGGGGTCACCAGATAGTTCCAGGCCGTAACGGACTGCAAGCTCGCCGAGCGTGATCGCCATGGCGGCGCTCCCTACCGGCTCTGCCTGCCGCTCAGTTTTTCGGCGCTGGTGGGGGCGTCTGTGCCGGCGCCTTCGCCTTGATCGCGACGATTACCTGCGGCGTGATGTCCACCGCCTCGGCTGCGAACAGCACCCCGTCGCTGATGATCAATTGATAACCGTTGGCACGAGCGTAGACCTGCACTTCCTGGAGCAGCGCGCGCTGGACCTTGCCGAACTCCTCGTTGCGACGAAGATTCGCGTCCTCCTGGAGCTCGGTGAAGCGCCGCGAAAGGCTGATCTCGCCTTCACGCACATCGCGCTCCGCCTTGGTACGCTCGGCCTCGGACATCACCGCCGCCTCCCGCTTGAGTTTGTCCGACTTCTCCTGCAGCGCCTTCTGCTGGGCGGCCAGCTCCCGCTGCCGCGGCAGGAATTCGCCTTCGAGCGCCTGCTGCGCCGCGCGCGCCTGCGGCGACTCCTCCAGCAGCCGTCCGGTATTCACGTAGCCGATCTTGATTTCGGCGTGAGCCGCCAGCGGCACGGTCGCAAATGCCATGCCGCACAGCAGCGCCCAGGGGATGGAATGCCTGATCATGTGTGTCATCTTTTCTCGACTCGTCAGAAAGCGGAACCGATTGAGAACTGGAAGCGTTCGACCTCGTCCGGATAGCGGATCGCATCGCCCTTGTATTCATTCAGCGGGATGGCGTAGCTGAACCGGAACACCCCCAGCGGCGCAAGCCACTGGACCGCCACACCCGCCGATTGCTTCAGTTCATTGTAATCGAACTTGTAGTCCACCGGCGTGACGCCGTCGCGGCCGACGAAATCGATGTCGGCGCCCTGCGAGAACACACTGCCGATGTCGTAGAACATGCTGATTCGGGTGCTGGTCCGCCATTTCTTGGGAACCGGCAGCAGGAGCTCCGCGCGACCGATCACCTTCATGTTGCCGCCATAGGGATTGCCGAAGCCATCCTTCGGACCGAGCCGGCTTTCGGAGAATCCCCGTATGGATTCCGGCCCACCGGCGAAGAACTGGCGATAGGGCGGCAGCGATGTGGTGTCCTTGCCGATCGCATCGCCGTAGCCAAGCTCCCCCGTCAATGCCACCGTGAACTGTCGCCACACTGGAATCAGCTTCAGGAAATCGTAATTGAAGACGTAATAGTTTATCTCGCTGCCAGGGGCAGCCACGGACAGCGTCAACGAGTGCCGCATGCCGCGATCCGCGAAGATCGCCCGATTCCGCGAGTCGAAGAACCAGCCCGTGAGCAACTCGTAGGTGATGTACTTCGTCCCATACAGGGTGGTCGTGATGATCTGCGGGTCTTCGCTGTTCGGGTCGTCGATTTCCGTCTCGATGATCCGCGTATAGGGATTGCCGTTGGCCCGCACCCAGGCAACGGCCTCGGGAGCGCTGCCGCGCGGGTTGACGACCAGGTCCGACTGTTGCGCCACGACGCCGAAGCGCAGCCCCTGGAACTCGGTGATCGGATAGCCGAATTCCACCGACGCGGACATCGTGGTGGTCGAGAATTTCGACGCCGCCGAGACGAATTGCGCGACGTCCCGGTACTGCAGGCCGAGGGTGCGCGAAAGGCCGTCCACGTTCGTGTACGGATCCGTGTGCGAAATGCTGTAGGACTGCGAGTAACGTCCTGAAACCAGCTCGACCGCCAGTCGCTGGCCTGATCCCATGAAATTTGAATGCACGAAGCTGCCGTTCAGCAGGAACGACTGGGACTCCGAGTAGCCGATGCCACCACTGAACTGGCCCGGCAATCCTTCCTTGATGTCGAAATCCACGTCGACGAGGTCCGGCGTGCCCGGTACCGGCGTCGATTCGAATTCCACTTTCTCTATGTATGGCAGGCGCTGCAATCGCTCCTTGGAACGCTCCAGCAGCGCGTTCGAGAGGTAGGATCCCTCGAGCTGTCGCAACTCGCGGCGCAGGACTTCGTCGTCGATTGCGCTGGTGTTGATGAAATTGACGCGCCGCACATAGGCCCTGCTGCCGGGATCCACAAAGAACGTCAGGTTCACGATCTTCTTTTCTTCATCCGCCTGCGGCACCGGGTCGATCTTGGCGAATGCGTAACCCTCCACGCCAAGCCGGTATGCCAGGAGTTCCTGCGTCTGGGTGATCAGCTTTCGCGAGTAAGTCTGGCCGGGCTGCACGACCAGCAGCCGGCGCAAATCCGCTTCCGCGACCTTCATGGCGCCGGCGAGCTTGACTTCGCCGACCTTGTAGACCTCGCCCTCGCGGATATTGACCGTGATGAAGATGTCGTCCTTCTCGGGCGCAATCGCGACCTGGGTCGACTCAATGTCAAAGTTCGCATGGCCGCGGTCCTGGTACCAGGATTGCAGCGTCTCCAGATCACCCTGCAACGACTCGCGCGAATACCGGTCGTCCTGCTTGTACCAGGACATCCAGCCTGGCGTGCGCAGCTTGAATGCCTCGAGCAGCGTCTCATCGTCGTAGACGGTGTTGCCGACGATATTGATCTGGCGGATGCGGGCGCGCTTGCCCTCGACGACTTCGATCTTGATCTTGACCTTGTTGCCGGGAACCTCTTCGACCTTGGTGTCGATGCGGACCGCGTACTTGCCGCGGCTGAAGTACTGGTCCGTCAGGTAACCCTGGACCTCCTCCAGCACGGAGCGGTCGAAGGTCTTGCCGGTCGCCAAACCGACCGAGCGCAGAGATTTCTGCAGGTCCTCGGTCTTGATGTCCTTGTTGCCGGTGATCTCGAAGCTCTCGATGGAAGGACGCTCGTAAACGACGACCACCAGCGTCGCGCCATCTCGACGCAACTCGATGTCGCGGAAGAATCCGGTTTTGAACAATGCGCGGATTGCCTCCTGGATCCGGCGCTGCTCGAGCCGGTCGCCAATGTTGACCGGCAGGTAGTTGTAGACCGTGCCCTCGGATATCCGCTGCAGGCCTTCGACCCGGATGTCGCCCACGATGAAATCTGTGGCCGCGCCCTGCGCGAATATTGCGGGTGCGTAGGCCAGCAAAATGGCGCTGATCAGCCGTCGTAGCATTTGAGCGTGGATCCCTTGGGTGATCAGCCGAGCAGGCGCGTGATGTCGTTGTAGAACGCGAAGCCCATCAGCAACATCAGCATTGCGATGCCCAGTTTCTGGCCCAGCACCTGTGCCTGCATCGGCAGCGGGCCGCCCCTGGCCATTTCAACCAGCTGGTACAGGATCTGGCCGCCATCCAGCACCGGTATCGGCAGCAGGTTCAGCACCGCGAGCGAAATCGAGACCAGCGCCAGGAAGCCGAGATAATAATTGAAGCCCTCATTCGCCGTCAGCCCGGCGTACTGCGCAATATTGATCGGGCCAGAAATGTTTTTCGTCGAGACCCGGCCCGTTACCATGTGCCACAGGAATCGCACCGTCAGGGCGCTTTTTTCCCAGGTTTCCCGCACCGCCGGAAGCACCGCGGCAAGCACGCCATACCGTTCGACAGTCTCCATCGATTCCGGGAAAGCCAGCACCACCGTGCCGTCCACGCCGAGGCCGATCTGTCCGATGGACCGGCCGTCCTCAACCACGGTCTTAGGCACGAGTGTGAATGAAAGCCTGGCCCCGTCGCGAAGCGCGGTGAGTTCCGTGCTCATGCCGGGACGCGCTCGTATTGCCGCGACGAAGGCCGCGAAGTCTGCGACCGGCTGTGCCTCGACATCGATGATCCGGTCGCCGATCGCAAGCCCCGCGCGCTCGGCTGGGTCGCCGCTCGTCAACAGACCGACCACGACCGGCCGCGGCGGCAGCCAGAATGACAATCCGAGACCGTGCAGCAGGACGCCTGGCTCGGTTAGCGTGCGTCGCTCGGCGTCAGGGACGACGATTTCAAGTTCGCGATCGCGTCCGTCGCGCCCGCGAACCGAAAGCGGCACGCGACCATGATCGACCACCTCTTCGAGGATCCCGAGTACCGCGGCCTGACGGGTCGGGGTGGCACGCCCGGCAACGCGAATCAGTTCGTCGTCCGGCCTCAGATCCGCCGCGGCGGCGTAGGACCCAGACGCGACCTCTCCGACGACCGGCTTGAGTCCCGGGATCCCGTACATGAACAGGACCCAGTAGGCGGCGATCGCAAACAGGAAATTTGCGGCGGGGCCCGCAAGCAGCACGAGGATGCGCAGAAGCGGCGGCCGGCGATTGAAGGCCCGATGTTCCTCGCCGGGTGGCACCGGCCCTTCACGCTCGTCGAGCAGGCGCACATAGCCGCCCAGTGGAATCACCGCCAGCACGTATTCAATCTGGTCCGGACCGCGACCGACACGCCGGAGGATCGGCTTGCCGAAGCCGAGCGAAAAGCGCAGCACCTTGAACCCGAGGCGCCGCGCAACCCAGTAGTGCCCGAACTCGTGCACCGAGACCAGCACACCGATCGCGACGATGAACGCCAGCAGGGTGGTGAAGCCAAAGCTCATGCGCTGACCGCCAGGCGAATCGATAACTCGGCACTCGCCCGACCGCGCGCCCAGGCATCGGCAACCAGGGCGTCGTCCAGGCTTCGTACCGGCTTCACCTGATGCTGTTGCAACACGTTCTCAATGACCCTCGCGATGTCGTCAAAGTTCAGGCTCCGGTCGAGAAAAGCGGCCACGGCCACCTCATTTGCGGCGTTGATGACCGCCGGCGCCGTGCCACCCGCGCGAGCCGCCTCGACTGCCAGGCGGAGGCATGGAAATCGTTCCATATCAGGGGCTTCGAATGACAATTTGGCAACCTGCAC
>JAOUGR010000133.1 GCA_029857655.1 Gammaproteobacteria bacterium
GTTTTCACGGAGCTTGTGCCGCCAGCCGCTGAGCCGGGGGAAATCCTGACCCGCGCGCCGCTCGCCGCCGGGCGTGTCGAGCTGGAAGCGGGCTTCGACAATCGAGACGGCGGATTCGGCAGTGCGCCGAAGTTTCCGCACCCCGCCAGCATCGAACGCCTGATGCGGGACTGGCAGGCAACGTCAAGCACGCCGGAGCCCGACCTGAAGGCGCTATACATGGCGACACTGACCCTGAAGCGCATGGCCGAAGGCGGTCTCTACGACCAGCTCGGCGGCGGCTTCTGCCGCTATTCCGTGGATCGGTACTGGATGATTCCGCATTTCGAAAAGATGCTCTACGACAATGGCCCGCTGCTTGCGCTCTATGCGCAGGCGGCCGTCGCGACCGGCGATGATTTCTTCCGCCGGATTGCCAATGAAACAGCTGCCTGGGCCATGCGCGAGATGCGCTCCGCAGAAGGCGGTTTCTATTCGACGCTGGACGCCGATTCCGAGGGCCACGAAGGCCGCTTCTATGTCTGGAAGCGCGCCGAAGTCGAGTCGCTCGTGAGTCCCGACGAGTACCGCGTGCTCGCGCGCCGTTACGGCCTCGATCGCGAGCCCAATTTCGAGGGCGAATGGCACTTGCATTGCTACGTTGCAATCGAGCAGATCGCCGGGGAATACGGGCTCGAGCCTGCCACTGCCACCGCCCTCCTCGATGCGGCCCGCGCACGACTGCTGGCTGCTCGCGAACTTCGCGTGCGGCCCGGGCGCGACGACAAGGTCTTGGCTGCCTGGAATGGCTTGATGATCCGCGGCCTCGCCATCAGCGGGCGCCTGCTCGGCGAAGCGGATCATCTGGAGGCGGCGACCACTGCCTCGGATTTCCTGCGTCGTAATTGCTGGCGGGACGGCCAGTTGCTGGCGGTGTGGAAGGACGGCGCCGCGCGCTTTCCCGCGTATCTCGACGACTACGCATTTCTGCTTTACGGCCTGCTGGAACTGTTGCAGGCGCGCTGGCGCAGCGAGGATCTCGCCTTCGCGCGCGACCTGGCCGATGCCCTGCTCGCGAAGTTCATCGATCGTGAACGCGGCGGTTTCTGGTTTACGGCTGAGGGGCTTGATCCGCCGCTGCACCGCCCGAAAGGATTTGCCGACGAGGCGACGCCATCAGGCAATGGCGTCGCCGCGCTCGCGCTTGCAAGACTCGGCTGGCTGCTGTCGGACACCCGCTATCTCGATGCCGCGGAAGCGACGCTGCGCGGGGGCTTTCCCTCGATGCAGCGCGTGCCCCAGGCGCATACGGCGCTCTTGAATGCGCTGGACGAGCATCTGAGTCCAGGCGAGATCGTCGTGATCCGCGGGGATGCAGGCGCAGCCGCAGCGTGGTCGGCGGCGCTCGCATCCCTTTATTCGCCGCGCCGAATGGTGCTCGCGATACCCGCAGATGCCGCGGGCCTGCCGGACGCACTTGCCTCGAAGTGCGTGCGCGACGGAACGGTCGCATATATCTGCCAGGGACCCCGATGCTCGGAACCCATCGCCGAACTGCCGCGCCTGATCCAGGCGCTGCGTGATGGCGTCTGACCGCGCCAGGCAGACAAATGTCTACCGGCGCCTGCGCGCGGACCCGTCGCCCGGCGCCCACGGACGGCCTATGCGCTCCTCGATCCAGGCCCGTATCAGGCGCCGCACGACCTGGGACGGCGTCAGGTCTTCGGACGCGCACAACCGTTCGAAGGCGGCTTTCTTGCGCGGATCGATCAGCACGGTCAGTCGGGCGGTGCGCCGTTCGGTCGGCATTTACATCTCGCGCATACAGAATGATAATCAAAGCGTAATTGGATTGGAGATCCGCCGCAAGGGTTGATGGGCCGGATCATGGTAGGGATTTCAATCAGTATCGTGGCTCCATTCCTCCTGAATCAAATCGCGGCATACGGCGTCGGTATTCTGCTGCTGCTCGCGGCGCTGGCAATCCTGGTCTGCCGGCGCCCTTTCGGAAGTCGTTTCATATATGGGGCATGCGCGCTGGTGTGTTCGGCGCTCGTTGGCGCCGCGCTTTGCGCATTGCTCGCGCCGGGCGCGGGACTCGACGCGGTCGAGATTCCGATCGGCGTTCCGCTGGGCCGCACATGGCTTGCACTCGACCCGCTGAGCGCGGCTTTCGCAGTCATCGTCAACTTGACGACCGCAATTGTGAGTTTTTATGCGATCGGTCACGGCACGCATGCGGCCGAGCCGCAACGCGTCGTCCCCTTTTATCCGGCATTCGTCGCCGCAATGAATATCGTGCTCCTGGCGCAGGATGCCTTTTCGTTCCTGGTCGGATGGGAAATCATGTCACTCGCCTCGTGGGCCCTCGTGGTCAGCGAGGATCGCAGCGCCAGCAACCGCCGGGCGGGAATTGTCTATCTCATCATGGCAACCGGCGGGGCGATGACGCTCCTGCTGGCATTCGGCATCCTCGCCGGCCCGGAAGGCGGCTACACCTTCGATGCGATGCGGCAGGCAGCCGCATTCAAGCCGGGCGCTATCGTGCTCGCGCTGGCACTCATCGGAGCCGGCTCGAAGGCGGGCCTTGTTCCGCTGCACGCGTGGCTGCCGCTGGCGCATCCGGCAGCGCCCAGCCACGTCTCCGCCTTGATGAGCGGCGTCATGACCAAGGTGGCGGTGTACGGATTCATCCGGATCGTCTTTGACCTGTCCGGGCCGCCCTCCTGGTGGTGGAGCATTCCCGTGCTGATCGTCGCGGCCATCACCGCGATTCTCGGCGTCCTCTATGCGCTGATGGAACACGACCTGAAGCGGCTGCTTGCCTACCACACGGTCGAGAACATCGGCATCATCTTCATTGGTCTCGGTCTGGCCCTCGCGTTCGAAGCAAGCGGCTTCGCCGTCGCGGCTGCGCTGGCGCTCATTGCGGCAATCTTCCACGTATTCAACCATTCGCTCTTCAAGAGCCTTCTGTTCCTCGGCGCCGGCGCGGTACTGAGTGCCACCGGAGAGAGGGACATGGAATGCATGGGTGGCCTGATTCACCGCATGCCTGTCACCGCGTTTGCCTTCCTGATGGGATGCATCGCGATCTCGGCACTGCCGCCGTTCAACGGTTTCGTTTCCGAGTGGCTGACGTTCCAGGCCATCCTGATGAGTCCGCAGCTTCCCCAGTGGATTCCGAGGCTGCTCGTGCCGGCCGTCGGCGCCACGCTCGCCTGCTCGGCGGCACTGGCGGCGGCGTGTTTCGTCAAGGCCTTCGGCTCGACGTTTCTCGGCCGCCCGCGCGCGCCGTCGGCGGCCGCCGCAAAGGAAACCGACCGCTGGTCATTGGGCGCAATGCTGCTGCTCGCGGCCTTGTGCCTCGGCGCCGGCGTGCTGCCCGGCTTCGTCATCGACAGCCTCGCAGGTGTCAGCAACCTGCTGGTTGGAGCGCAGCTCGCGGCACAGAGCGATCAGCCCTGGCTGCGCATCGCGCCGATCGACCCTGCCCGCAGTGCCTACAACGGGCTGCTGGTGTTTTCCATGATCGTCATCGCCGCCGGGCTGACCGCGTTGATCGTGCGGCGCTTCGCATCGCACGGCCTGCGCCGGGCGCCGGCATGGGACTGCGGATTTCCGGACCCCAGCCCGGTGACCCAGTACAGTTCCAGCAGCTTCGCACAACCGATCCGTCGCGTATTCGGCAGTGTCGTATTCCGCGCGCGCGAGCACGTAACGATGCCAAGGGCCGGCGACACGGGTAAAGCGAAGCTGCAACTCAACCTTCACGACACCCTCTGGGAAGCGCTCTACGATCCGGTCATCCGCTTCGTCAACACAGCTGCCGATCGCCTGAACGGATTCCAGTTCCTGACGATCCGCAAGTACCTGATGCTCGTTTTCGCGGCGCTGGTCCTGTTGCTCGTGATCATCGGAACCTGGCGATGATCCAGGACTGGCAGACGCAGCTGGTGCAACTCGTGCTGGTTCTGGTCCTCGCGCCGCTGTTGTCGGGGGTGACCCGCAAGATCAAGTCCCGGCTGCTTCGCCGCCGTGGCCCCTCGGTATTCCAGCCCTATCGCGACATATTGAAGCTGATCCGCAAGGAAACCGTCATTGCCGACAACGCATCGTGGCTGTTCCGCACCACTCCCTACGTCATCTTCGCGACGACCTGGCTGGCGGCAGCGCTGATACCCACGTTTGCCGCCGGGCTCGCCTTCAGCGCCGCCGCCGATGTTATCGTCATTGTTGCGCTGCTCGGCACTGCGCGATTCTTTCTCGCGCTCGCCGGTCTCGACATCGGCACGAGTTTCGGCGGGATCGGTTCCAGCCGCGAGATGATGTTCGCATCGCTGGCGGAGCCGGCTATGCTCCTGGTCGTCTTCACCGTGTCCCTCTTTGCGGGCTCGACCCAGCTCTCCTCGATCTCGGCGCACATGACGGGACCCGCCGTTGGGTTGAACATCTCGCTTGCACTCGCGCTCGTGGCGCTGGTCATAGTCGCAATCGCGGAGAATGCGCGAATTCCGGTCGACAACCCCGCCACGCACCTGGAACTCACGATGGTGCACGAGGCGATGATCCTGGAGTATTCGGGGCGGCACCTCGCGCTGATCGAAGCTGCCGCATCGATGAAGCTCCTCCTGTACGTTTCGCTGGTCGCCTGCATCTTCACTCCGTGGGGCACGACCGTTGCCGGCAGCGACGCCCTTGCATATTTCATCGGCCTGGGGGCCTACGCACTCAAACTCCTGGCATTCGGATTCGCGCTGGTCTTGTTTGAAACCGCGATCGCCAAGATGCGGGTTTTCCGCGTTCCCGAGTTCCTGAGCGTAGCGCTGATGCTCGGCCTGCTGGGCGCCATCCTGCTGTTCATCTCGAGGGTCCCGTGATGACGCCATTCGAGACTGATATGGCCCATCTACTGGCCGGATCCATGGTTCTCGTAAGCTTTCTGCTGCTCTACCAGGACCGGATGTTTGCACTGCTCAATATCTTTGCGCTGCATGCGTGGGTCCTGGCGTTTTCGGTCGGCTGGCAGGCCTACCTGCAGCACGCCCCCCACCTGTTCATCACGGCCTTGATCGCGCTCGTGTTCAAGGGCGTATTCATCCCTGTCGCGCTGCACCGGATCGTCGTGCGCCTCGGGATTCATCGCACCATCGATACGGTCGTGAGCGCCGGCCCGACGATGTTGTTCGGAATGGCGCTGGTGGCGCTTTCAATCGTTGTCATGCTGCCGGTGACTGAGGCAGCCGGCGCATTCGTGCGCGAGGATCTGGCATTCGCGTTGTCGATCGTGCTGCTGGGCCTGCTGATGATGGTCACGCGCCGCAATGCCGTCAGCCAGGTCATCGGTTTCATGTCGCTTGAGAACGGGCTAGTGCTCGCCGCGACCGGCGCGCGGGGCATGCCGCTGGTGGTCGAGATCAGTGTCGCGTTTTCGGTATTGATCGCCTTCATCGTCATCGGCATTTTCCTGTTCCGCATCCGCGAAAGATTCGATTCTGTTGATGTGCGGGCACTTGACATGTCACGGGGCGAGTCGGCATGAGCGCGTCGATTGGCAGCGCTGCGTTAAGCGGGCTCCTTGCAATCCCGGCTGTTGGCGCGCTGGTGCTCGCGGCCATTCCGGGCTATCGGGTGTCGGCGACGATCAACGCGGTGGTCTGCGGATTCACGTTGTTCTGTGCCGGCCTGCTTTACTCGCACCGGCCGGAGCCTTCGCTGTACCTTCTGGTTGACGACGTCAACACGGTCTTTCTCATTGTCTCTGCACTGGTCGGGTTCACGACCAGCGTATTCAGCGCGGGGTACATCGCGCATGAATTGCAGACCAAGCGATTGCGAATGCGGGATGTGCGTTTTTATCACGCGATGTACCAGCTCTTGATGCTGGCGATGAACCTGGCGCTGGTGTCGAACAACATCGGACTGATGTGGGTCGCCATCGAGGTCGCGACGCTGACCACGGTGCTGATGGTCGGCATTTATCGCACCAGCGCCGCACTCGAGGCGGCCTGGAAGTATTTCATACTCGGTTCCGTGGGAATCGCGCTTGCCCTGTTCGGCACGATCCTCGTCTACCTCGCCGCGCAGGAGCAACTCGGGCAGGGAGTCGTGGCGATGTCGT
>JAOUGR010000507.1 GCA_029857655.1 Gammaproteobacteria bacterium
TTGCAGTTGGGATTGCCTACACAGGCCTTCACGTCGTCCAACATAGAACTGGCCATCAGCTCGGCGTTGCACTTTGCCCGGTCATACCGCTTGGTCGTGATTTCCACTGCAATGTCGCGATATGCGGAGTAATGCCCCAGCGTCACCTGGGCATCCGCACGTTTGGTTTGCTGCACAAAATCGCCTAGCGCGCCATGCCTGGCAAGGACAGAACCGCCCGCAAAGAAAAGCAGGTGGCTAGCTAAAAGAGCGATGCCCCATACCACTCGCTTTCCCATGCTTACAGTCTCCGTGGCGATGGCCTGTGCAATCTAACGTCCGCGCTTAGGCGCGCGCCGCTTGCGGCGCGTCGCTCTAGAGCGCGCTGTTAGACCGCGCTCTCTACGTCCCTCTGCGGCTGCGACCGCGCGAAGTTCTTGTGAACACGGCACCCGCAGCGACTGCACGGGCGGGTCAGCTTCCTCAACCTCGAGTACGCGAAGAGTCACGCTGTCCCCAGGCTTCAGCCCTTGCTTGGTAATCCAATCGAGGTGCTCACGCGACGTAATGCCACCGACTTGGAGACTGATCTCAGGAGCGGCACCAGCTTTCAAGCGGACGGCTGACACCGCCGCCGTCAGAACCGACAGTTCGTTCGCTCCCGCGACGGTTATCTTGTCGCCATTCAGGTGAACCTCGATCGCGAGCACAGGCATGGCGCGGTCTAACGTCCGCGTTTTGCCGCGCCGCATGCGCAGCGCAGCGAGCTGAAGGCGTCGGTCAACAACGCGCTGTTAGATGCCATCGTGCTCGTTTCCACGATAGTAGTCCGGCGAGTCGCCCGGCTTGCGCTTCCAGCCCCACAACAGCGGTGTGGCTATGCCAACGCCTACGGCGAGAAGCGCAAAGAACAAGCCCAGAAAAGGGGTGCTGAGCCCCCGGGGTTCGTAATTGCCAAAAGGGATGCCGAAGTCTCCGTTGAGGATCCAAGCTGATAGACACCAAGCGATCAGTGCAATCAGGCCGAGCGTAACCACCTTAAGAGCGTCCACGACGTAAATGAGGTACGGGCGCCACATATGGCATCTAACGTCCGCAATGACGCGCACAGACCGGCGCGCGTAGCGGCGCCGAATAAGTGTCGCTGTCGATTGCGTGGTTAGACCGCAGTCCCTCGCTACAGAGCAGCATACGCACCCCAAAGAAGGATAACCGTTCCGAGTAGCAGACCTCCTGCGCCAACCATGTTGCCGAGGTACATGAGACGGTTCAAAAGAGGCGGCGCCGGGGTGAGACCTCGTAAGCCATAGTGTGCGCCCAGAGGAAGTACGACCGCGAACGCATAGCTTGACGCCACGACGGCCCAGACCATTAGCGCAAGGGAGAAGGCACTAAGCTGAAGATGCGAAAGGATGCCGGCCAAAGCCAACAACAGTACGCCACCCATCACTAGGCTCGAATGGGCGACACGCCAAGCGCGAACCGTTTCCTCTGACTTTTTGTGAACCACTGCGCTGCCCAGCGGCGCACCGCAAAGAAGGCCTACGAGAAGAATGACGCCGCCGTGGAAGATGAGTTGCTTCGCGTGCAACATGAACGCGTGCCTCTGCGGTCTAACGGAGAGGTAACCGGCGCTGCACGGCTTCATCGCGCAGCGTCCGAGTTGGCCGCCAAGTTAGACCACAACAATGTACGCTCGGAGAATAGTTCATTGCCACTCCGCTAAAAGGGCGGCCAATCCTCGCGCAGTAAATTCGGGTTCAGTTGTGCGTGCACTAAAACCGGCTGCGCGCCCTACGCCGACTATCACGATCTTACCTTTCAAGTGCGACGCGAGTGCTGATTCCGAGAGTTTCGATATTGCCTGGAATTGGATGCGTGCAAACGGGTGATTTGCCGCGTACAAGTCGACGGTAGTGTCCTTAGGGTTGCAGGGATCGAATCCAAGCGTTATGCATGCGGCCAAAGCAACGACGTGCGGCCACTTTCCTATGCCATTGCGCAAAGCGATCTTTGTAACCT
>JAOUGR010000134.1 GCA_029857655.1 Gammaproteobacteria bacterium
GCGGACACGTAGATGTTAAGGTTAGCCATGCTCGCACTCCCCGTCATTTATAGCGATTTAATGATCTCCCCAAGCTCCGGAGCGGCGCGCATCAGGTTCTCCGGGTATCCGAGTTCCCGCGCGCGCCTTGCATGCGCGAGAGCCTTCGACACATCGCCGAGGCCAAGCTCGGCCAGCGCGACATAGTAATGCACGTAGTACTCGTCCTTCCCCACGGCTAGCGCAACCTCGACGCCACGGCGGGCGCGGTCTTTTTCGCCAAGCCGCGTCGCATAATACGCCGCCTGCGCCTGGTTGACGGCATGCCGCGGATTCACGGCCAACTCGCCGTCCGCCAGTTCGAGCGCGCGCCGGTATGTCTGCGTGGCCTCGTCAATCCGTGAATCGAATAGCAGCGCATCGGCGAGATTCCCCCACAAACGGTGATCGGCTGGGGAAAACTCAATCGCCTTACGAAACATCTCTGCCGCCTCCCGATAGCGGCCGAGATAGTAATGCACGATCGCCGTACCGGAGTAACTGGCCCTACGTGGCTCCAGAGCCAGGGAGCGGGTGAAGGCGTCGGCCGCCTTTTCGAAATTGCCGATGAACAGGTAGGCGAAGCCCAGATTGCTCAATGCATTTGGGTTGTCCGGAGCGAGGACGATGGCCCGCTCATATGCGGGGATGGCATCGCTGTAGCGGCCCTCAGAAAAGAGGAAGTTGCCAAATGCAACATGCGCCGTGGGGTAGCGTGATTGCGCTTCGATCGCGCGCTGGAAGCTGCTCTCCGCCTCCGCCGCTTTTCCGCCAGCGACGAGCGATTGAGCCAAACCGATCAGCGCATCGGCCGACCGCGGCACGAGCAGGATCGCATGCCGATAAGATGACTCCGACTCCGCCGCATGGCCAGTCGCGAGTCGTAGTCTCCCGATGGCCATGTGGACCTCTTGCGCATCACTGTCGAGTGCTTCGGCATTGGCGCAGGCATCCTCGGCCGCCGCGACGTAGGCCGGGTCCTTTTCAAAGGCATAGCGTTCCACCTGCGTCTCGCAGAGCCCCGCCTGTGCGCGGGCAAAACCCGGCTGCTCCGTCAGCGCGCGCTCAAAGAGCTGTTCCGCCGCCTCAAGCGACTTCCTGCTTTTTGCCTGGCGCAGGTAGGCAAGGCCCTGCAGATAAAAGTCGTACGCCACGCCGCTGCCGCTGATTGTCCGCGGCCGGGTTTGTTCAGCACGTTTGCCCAGAACGAGTTCTAGCGCGGTGATCACCTGCGTAGCCATCTCGCTTTCGATCGAGAAAAAATCGACTGCCGGTGACTCGTACGAATTAGACCAGCGGTTTGATCCACTGGCGCCTTCGACCAGTGACGCCGTTATCCGGATGCGATCCGCCTGCCGTTTGACGCTGCCTTCCACCACGTAGCGCACGCCTAGCCGGTTGGCAATCTCGGCGACGCCCAGATTCTTGTCTTTGAACGCGAAGGCGGATGTCCTTGCCGCAACCCGTAGCTCGGGGATCTTCGTCAGGCGATTCGCAAGCTCTTCGGAAAGGCCGTCACCCAAATAGTCGTTGCGCGGATCGCCGCTCATGTTCACGAATGGCAGGACCGCGATCGAACTTGGTTCAGGTGCCCTGTCCAATGATGCCAGCAGGCCGCCGAGGCGCTCCCCGGTGTCCGGCTGAAGCAGTTCGCGGCCGAGCAGACCCAGCGCGACGGCAATGGCAAGCGCCGCAATGCCGGCCGCCACACGGCGCACCCTGCGAGAGGCGACACGCGCCAAGATTCCCGCCATCCGCCCGGCGATTCCCGGGGCTTCGGGGGGCAGCACCTCGAATGTCCTGACGGGCTCCGCGATATTCTTGACCTGGCGCGTGCCCGCGGCAATGAATCTTGCGGGGACCTTGAGGTGGACCTGATCGTAGACCGGCCCGGAAATCAGCACACCACCCGGTCTGGCAAGTGACTGCAGTCGCGCGGCTACGTTTACCGTATCTCCGAAAGCGACACCGCTATCCTTGATGACATCGCCAAGATTCACACCAATTCGCAACTGCATGCGCTGTACCGCTGACAGGGGTGCGTTTTCACGCTCCAGGCGTAGCTGGATCGCCAGTGCGCACCGCACCGCGTTCACGGCACTCGGGAACTCCGCCATCAGGCTGTCGCCGACGCTGCCGAATTCGCGGCCGTCAAACTCACTGACCAGTTCATCGAAGATGGCGCGGCGAATCTTGAGAGCGGCGAGCGTGCCTTCTTCGTCGGCACCCATCAGCCGGCTGTACTCGACGACGTCTGCCGCCAGGATGGCGGCAATTTTTCGACTGTCCTTGAGCATGGCGCCCTGCGTTCCCCGGCCGAGTATAGGCCGACGGGAAGCTGGCGCCCCGGGCCGGAGTCGAACCGGCGACCTGCCGCTTAGGAGGCGGCCGCTCTATCCACTGAGCTACCGGGGCGAATCCGGCGCAATGTTACCCGAGGACCGGCGTGATCGGGCCGGTCCCGGGATCGCCAGAACTGGGGTATAGCGACTGGTCGCCGGCTGCCGCCGCCATGGCGGGGGCCGCTTCGACCGGCTCTGGCGCATCCATGTGGCGGCCAATCGGGGGAATTTGGTGGAGCGGAAGGGGATCGAACCCTCGACCTCTGCATTGCGAACGCAGCGCTCTCCCAGCTGAGCTACCGCCCCACGACGAGGGCCGGGATTGTAAAGACCCGGTGCCCCAGCAGCAAGCAAACCTGCCGGCGCCGGAGACTCGCGTGTGCGCTTCGTGTAAGTTTGCCGTAATCATGAGGATTCGCGACGCCACCCTGGCCGACCTGGAATTCATTGCCAGCGCCAATCACGCACTGGCCCTGGAGACTGAAGGCCAGGTGCTGGATCCGGAACTCTTGCGTCCGGGCGTACGCGCCGTGTTCGAGGACCCGGCGCGCGGCCGTTACTACCTCGCGGAGGTGGACGGCAGGCTGGTCGGCCAGCTGATGACAACCTATGAGTGGAGCGACTGGCGCAATGGTGTGTTCCTCTGGATCCAGTCGGTCTATGTGATGCCGGAATTCCGTGGCTCGGGTGTGTTCCGGTCCCTGTTTGCGCACCTGGAGGCACTCGCCCGTGCTGATTCGCGTATTTGCGGGATCCGCCTGTACGTCGATCGCGGCAACGAGCGGGCGCAGGAAGTGTATGGTCGTCTCGGCATGCATCGCTCGAACTACAGCGTCATGGAATCGGTCTTTCGTGGCCCCCAATCCCATGGCTGAGGTCGGCTGACATGCTGGCGATCGGCAAGCTCGCACCGGATTTCGCGTTGCCTGACCAGGATGGCCGTGAGCAGCGACTGTCCCGGCTAATCGATGACCAGCCGCTGATCGTCTATTTCTACCCCGCCGATTTCACGCCGGGCTGCACCGCGGAAGCATGTGATATCCGCGACCTTCACACGCAGATCCTTTCCGCCGGCCTGCGCGTGGTCGGCGTCAGTCCGCAACCACCTGAGAGTCACCGGCGATTCAGGGATCAGCACGGGCTTCCGTTTACGCTGCTCTCGGACGTCGCCAAGGTCGCAATCAAGGCATTCGATGTCGACGGGCCTTTCGGCATCGGCGTACGGCGCGCGACATTCCTGTTGGATGCGAAAAGAAAGATTATCGACGCGGTGCAGGCCGACCTGCGTATCAGCCGTCACCAGGATTTCATCCAGCGGGCGATTGCCGCTAGGGAAAGTCGAAGCGCGTGACCGCGGCCCGGCTGAATCGCGGCAATGCGATCACGTAGACGACTCCGTACTCGGTCTCTTGCATCGCCGGCACTTTGTTGCCGGAAAGCTTCTCGACGATTCCCGGCACAGTATTCGAGTGACCGACGATCAGTACGCGCCCGCCCCGATATTCATCACGGGCACGTTTGGCGACCAGCGCCGTGTCGGCTGCCGGCACGACGATGACCGGTACGCCCAGACGGTTCGCAAGCGGGCGCACCGTGTCCTGCGCGCGGCGGAATTCGCTCACGAAGATGGCCTGGATGCGGAATTCCGCCGGGGTCTGGCCGAGCATTTGCGCCAGCGTTTCCGCCCTTGCTTCACCCGCCGGTGAGAGCGGCGGATCGTCCGCGGGGAGCGTCGACTTCTCGGCATGACGCATCACGATGATTGTCGTGGTTGAGGCGGAAGCCAGCAGCCAGGTCGCGAGCGCGATGACTATCGCCGCAGCCAGCCCCGCCAGCCACACCGGGGCAAACAACGGACGCCGCCGCAGACTCGCGTATTCCTTGCGCACGGGAACGATGATACTCCCGACTAAATGAGAATGCGGCCCTGCTCCTCGATCGCCTGCAGCGTCGTCCGCACGTCATCCCAGGTCGTCTGGTGCGACATGATGCAAAGTCGCAGCGAGTAAACGCCGCGCAGCCTTGTGGACGACAGCATTGCGACGCCCGAGGCGATGACGCCCGCCTGGACCTGCTCGTTGATCTGATCAAGTCTGGCTGCGGGCAACTGAGGATCCGGCGAGCGGACGCGAAAACACACGATGCCAAGTGACGGCGGGCTCAGGAGTTCGAGGCTGCTGGATTTCCGGACGTAGTCGCCCGCCCGATCGGCCAGTTCCATGCCCTGCGCGATTGCCTCGCGGAAAGCCGCAACGCCGAATGTCTGAACGGACATCCAGACCTTGAGTGCGCGGAATGATCGCGTCAGCTGCAGTCCGCGGTCGGAAAAATTTACCTGCTGCATGCCGAGACGCGTGTCCTGCAGGTACTCCGGCTGGACGCTGAACGCCTGCTCGAGTTTGGCGACATCGCGGACCATCACGCAACCCGCTTCGAATGGCTGGAACAGCCATTTGTGCGCATCGAGACTGATAGAGTCCGCCAGGTCCATGCCATTCAGCAGGGCCTTGCCGCGCTCGCAGAGCATGGCGAATCCGCCATAAGCAGCGTCCACATGCAGCCAGATTCGCTCGCGTGCACAAAGCTCCGCGAGTTCCGTCAATGGGTCGATGGCGCCGGTATTGGTTGTGCCTGCATTGGCACAAACGGCGATCGGCGTGAAACCCAGGGCTCGTGCCTCCGCGAGGGCGCGATTCAGTTCAGGAACCGGGATCCTGAATTCGTCGTCTGAAGCAATCTTGACGATGCCGTCCGGCCTCACGCCGATGATGCGGGCCGCGCGCTCGAGCGCACTGTGGCTCTGGTCGCTCATGAAGACCGCGGGTTGCGCGGGCGCGCCGTGATGCTCGCGTGCGGCCACGAGCGCATCGAGGATTGCCGCTGAACCTCCGGAAGTAAAGAGGCCGCCGGCGGAATCGGGATAGCCGATCCATTGGCGGAACCAGTCGATCACCACCAGTTCGAGTTGGCTCGGGCCGCCCGATCCCAGCCAGGTGCCCTGAAATACGTTGAACCCGGCCGCAAGGTAGTCCGCGACCACGCCCGGCCAGGTCGGTGCCGATGGAACGAACGCGAAGAATCGGGGATGATCCACGCGCGCGGCGATTGGCAGCACGTCGCGCACGGCACGCTCCAGCACCGCCAGTGCCGGCTGCCCTGCTTCCGGGGGCGGTTCCCGAAGCAAGGGTTCCAAGGTCGTGCGCGGCGCGCCGCGCCAGGGTATCTCGTCCCGCAGGCCCTCGATGCGCGCGACGATCAGGTCCGTCGCGCGCTGTGCAAGTTCCTGCATCGCCCCGGCGGGCATGCTGAGGCTTGGGGTCTTGTCGTCGATCTTCTTCATGATTTGGCGGAGAGGGTGAGATTCGAACTCACGAGCCCCGTGAGGAGCTGCCGGTTTTCAAGACCGGTGCATTCAACCGCTCTGCCACCTCTCCGGTGGATTCCGGTGCGGCAGGGATTGTCGGCTGCGACGCGGGCGCCTGCAAGTCGCGCCGCGTCATTTGCGGAACTCCATTCGCTATACTGTGTCGCAGTCACTGAATCCTGTACCGGAGGCCCAACAGATGCAACGCAACCCGATCGTCCTTCAGCGGCCAGCGATCCGCGAATCAGCGCTGGTCGCGAACAAGGTCCTGCGCAATACCTATCTGTTGCTTTCGGCAACCCTGGCATTCAGCGCCCTGACGGCGGGCGTTGCGATGGCATTCAGCCTGCCGTATCCCG
>JAOUGR010000135.1 GCA_029857655.1 Gammaproteobacteria bacterium
CGTGCCAACCCTCGCCAAGCACGCGCTCTCCATCGGCGATGACGCAGCCGACGCGCGGGTTCGGATCGGTGGTCCACAGCCCGCGGCTGGCCAGTTCGAGCGCTCTGGACATGTGCCTGGCGTCCAGCTGGTCGGGGGCATTCATCGCTTGTCACGCTTGTCGCGGTGCTGGGATGGCAGCAGCGACAACTGGCCCGCGACGGGAGCCTGGCGCTGCCGCAAACCAAGCTGCTCGATCTCCGCGCGGAATTCATCGGCGTCCTCGAAACGGTGATAGACGGACGCGTAGCGCACGTAGGCGACTTCGTCCAGCTGGCGCAATTCGTCCATGACGAATTCCCCGATCGTCCTGGACGCGACCTCGCGCTCGCCCAGCACACGCAGCCGGTGGCAGATCCGCTCGATCGCCAGTTCGACGTCGTCGCGTGCGATCGGCCTTTTCTCGAATGCCTTCATGATGCCGGCGCGCAGCTTGCCCTGGTCGAAGGGCTGCCGGGAAAGATCATTCTTGACGACCTGGGGGAGCACCAGCTCCGCGGTCTCGAAAGTCGTGAATCGCTCGCCGCAGGCAAGGCACTCGCGGCGACGCCGGATCTGGTGGCCGTCACCCGCCAGGCGTGAATCGGTCACCCTGGTATCTATGTGATTGCAGAATGGGCAGTGCACTGCCGCTTCCCGGTCGCCGCTTCAGCCGTAGACCGGATAGCGCGCGCAGATCGCAAGCACCTGGGCGCGCACGCGCTTGACGACCGATTCGTCGCCCGTCGCGTCCAGTAAGTCCGCAATCCAGGCGGCGACCTGACGGGATTCGTCGAGGCCGAATCCGCGCGTCGTGATCGCCGGCGTGCCGATGCGGAGCCCGCTGGTGACGAATGGCGGCCGCGGATCATTCGGCACGGCATTCCTGTTGACCGTCATATTGGCCCTGCCAAGCGCCGCATCGGCATCCTTGCCGGTGTAGCTACGGCCGATCAGGTCGAGCAGAAACAGGTGATTGTCCGTTCCGCCAGACACGATGCGGTAACCGCGCGCGATGAGTTCGGCCGCCATGGCCCTGGCATTGGCAACGACCTGCCGCTGGTAAATCGCAAACTCAGGAGCAAGCGCCTCGAGAAACGCCACCGCCTTGGCAGCAATGACGTGCATCAAGGGGCCACCCTGGGTACCCGGGAAGATCATGGCATTGAGCTTCCTGTGCAGGTCGGCGTGCTCGCGCGCGAGGATCAGTCCACCGCGGGGTCCGCGCAGTGTCTTGTGCGTCGTGCTCGTGACCACGTCGGCGACCGGTACCGGATTGGGGTAGATGCCCGCGGCGACGAGACCCGCTACATGCGCCATGTCGACGACCAGCCAGGCGCCGACCGAGTCGGAAATGATGCGGAAACGCTGCCAGTCGACGACACGCGAATATGCGGAGAAGCCGGCAATGATCATCTTCGGGCGGTGCTCCCGGGCCAGGCGCTCCACGCTGTCATAGTCGATCTCGCCGGTGGCCGGATCGAGACCGTATTGCACAGCCTTGAATATCTTGCCCGAGAAATTGACCTTGGATCCGTGAGTGAGATGCCCGCCGTGGTCGAGACTCATCCCGAGCAGCGTTTCTCCGGGTTTCAGCAGGGCGAGATAGACGGCTGCGTTGGCCTGAGAGCCCGAATGCGGTTGCACATTCGCGTACGCGGCCCCGAACAGTTTTTTCGCGCGCTCGATCGCGAGCTGCTCGGCGATGTCCACGTTTTCGCAGCCGCCGTAATAGCGCTTGCCGGGATATCCCTCGGCGTACTTGTTGGTCAGCACCGTGCCCTGCGCTTCCATCACTCGAGGACTCGCGTAGTTCTCGGATGCGATGAGTTCCAGATGCTGTTCCTGGCGCAGACGTTCGGCACTGATTACAGCGGCGAGTGCGGGATCGAAATCCTGGATTTTCATGTCAGGGCTGAACATGGTAGCGGCGCAGTCTACCCGAAAGTCCGCCGGCTAAGCCGCACCGACGAATGCCTGCACGACCCTGGTCCATGCACGCGCGAGATTGCGGCGATTGTAGCCGCCGCCGCCGACACCGAGTATTCGCCCGGATGCAAAACGGTCGGCAACCAGGCACAGCCGCGTGGCCGCGTGCGCGTGCGCTTCCTCGGTCAGGCGCAGGTGCGTGATCGGGTCACCCTCGAGGCTGTCGGCCCCGCACTGGAAGATCAGGAATTGCGGCCGGTGGCGCTCCAGGTGCGCCTCCACTGAATTCCAGGCCTCCAGAAATTCGGCGTCGCCGGCGCCGGGCGGCAATGGCAGGTTGAGCTTCATGCCGCAGGCCGGCCCGGTGCCGGTCTCCTCGCTGGATCCGGTGCCCGGATACAGGAAGCGACCGTCTTCGTGCAGATCCGCGAATATCAGCGCTGGATCGTCCTCGAATCCGTAGTAAACGCCGTCGCCATGGTGAGCATCGATGTCGACATAGGCGATGCGCTCCAGGCCGTGCGCCTTCTTGAGGTGCTCGACGACCACGCCGCAGTCATTGAAGACACAGAAGCCGGCGGCATGGCCGCGCGACGCATGATGCAGGCCTGCAATCGGCACGAATGCGCGTTTGGCCCGGCCTGTCATCAACGCCTCGGTCGCCACCAGCGACGCGCCGACGACATCGCAGGCAGCCTCGTAGATGCCCTTCCTGGCTGGTGTATCGCCGGCATCCAGAAAGCCATCGCCGGTCAGGGAGCGCGCCTGGACCAGGTCGATATAGGCAGGCAGGTGAAACAGCTCGAGCTCGCTGCGCGTCGCCGAGCGTGGCGCCAGCGTGAGGACCCGGCGGTCGAGACCTTCCTCCGCGAGTTCGCGGACGAATGCATCGTGCCGGTCGGGTCCGAAGGGATGGCCATCGCCGAAGGCATAGCGGGCGATGCGTTCGCCGACGACGATGCAGGTGCCCGATTCGCCGGAATTCGCCAAGACGGCCGCCATGCACAGGGAAACCGCGCGAAGCCTAGCACAGCGCCCGAGCGCTTCCCGGCTGGCGGCGCCGCTCCCATTCGCAGATAATCCGCGGCCCCCGGACGAGCGCGGACGACCGACGAATCATGGCCCAGTACATTTATACGATGATCCGCGTCGGCAAGGTCGTGCCGCCGAAGCGTCACATACTTCGCGACATCTCGCTGTCGTTCTTCCCGGGCGCGAAGATCGGCGTGCTGGGGCTCAACGGCTCCGGCAAGTCGACATTGCTGCGGATCATGGCTGGGATCGACCAGGAGATCGAGGGTGAAGCCCGCCCGCAACCGGGAATCAAGATCGGCCTGCTGCCGCAGGAGCCGGTACTCGACCCTGACAGCGACGTCCGCAGCATCGTCGAGCAGGCCATGCAGCCGGTGAAGGATGCGCTCGCGCGGCTCGAACAGGTGTACACCGCCTACAGCGAGCCGGACGCCGACTTCGACCGCCTGGCTGAGGAACAGGGCCAGCTCGAGGCATTCCTTGCGACCGTCGACGGCCATAATCTCGAGCGTCAGCTCGATGTCGCGGCCGACGCGCTGAGGCTTCCGCCCTGGGAATCGAAGATCAGCCAGCTGTCCGGTGGCGAGCGGCGCCGGGTTGCCTTGTGCCGATTGCTGCTGTCGAAGCCCGACATGCTGCTGCTCGATGAGCCGACCAATCACCTGGATGCCGAGTCGGTCGCCTGGCTCGAGAGATTCCTCGAACAGTATCCGGGCACCGTCATCTGCGTAACCCACGACCGATACTTCCTCGACAATGTCGCGGGCTGGATACTCGAGCTCGATCGCGGCTTTGGAATTCCCTGGCAAGGCAACTACTCCTCCTGGCTGGAGCAGAAGGAACAGCGTCTTGCGCAGGAGGAAAAGCAACAGGAAGGCCTGCGCCGCACACTTGCCCACGAGCTGGAATGGGTGCGCGCGAACCCGAAGGCGCGCCAGGCCAAGAGCAAGGCACGCCTGCGCCAGTTCGAGGAATTGTCCTCGGTTGAATTCCAGGCCCGCAACGAGACCAACGAAATCTACATCCCGCCGGGACCGCGGTTGGGCGATCTTGTGATCGAAGTCGACAAGCTCGGCAAGGCCTATGGCGATCGGTTACTGATCGACGGCCTGTCATTCCGGCTGCCGCCCGGCGGCATCGTCGGCATCATCGGCCCGAACGGCGCCGGGAAGACCACGCTGTTCCGGATGCTGACCGGGGAAGAAAAGCCGGACTCGGGAACTGTCCGCACGGGTCCGACAGTCAAGCTCGCCTACGTCGGCCAGTCACGCGACGTGCTGAACGACCGTAAAACCGTCTGGCAGGAGATTTCGGGCGGGCTCGACATGATCCGCGTCGGCAACTACGAGACCTCGTCGCGCGGCTATGTCGGGCGCTTCAACTTCCGCGGCAACCAGCAGCAGCAGCACATCGGCGAGCTGTCCGGCGGCGAACGAAATCGCGTGCACCTCGCAAAACTCCTGAAGAGCGGCGCCAATGTGCTGCTGCTCGACGAGCCCACCAATGACCTAGACGTAGAAACACTGCGTGCGCTGGAGGAGGCGCTGTTGAACTTCCCCGGTTGCGTAGTCGTCATTTCGCATGACCGCTGGTTCCTGGATCGCATCGCCACGCATATCCTGGCGTTCGAGGGCGACAGCGAGGTCAGCTGGTTCGAGGGTAATTACCAGGAATACGTGGCCGATCTGCGCCTGCGCAAGGGCGAGCAGGCGGACCAGCCTCACCGCCTGCGCTACAAGCCCCTGCACACCTGACCGAGGCCCGTCATTTCGGCTAGACTGGAATCATCCGGACAGCCGGCGGGGGATTGCATGGCGGTGTTCATCGACTCTGCGGGACGCCTGCACCATGACCAGGACAGCGGTCTGGCGCTGCACTGCCCGCATTGCCAGGTGCTCGCGCACATCACGCCCGTTTCGGTGCCGGATTTCAACGTACTGCAGTTGCACAAGCCGAGCCATGTCGGGCTCGTCTACCGATGCGAGGCGTGCAACGCGCCGATATTCCTGCGCTTCGCGGTAAAGCTCTATGCGGGCGGCCGCGTCGAACTCGCGCCCAATTTCGTCGAGCTCGAACGGTCGCGCGAGAAATTCAGTTTCACGCACCTTCCGGAAGACGCCGAACTCCTGTTCAAGGAGGCGCTGGCCTGCTTCTCTGCCGCCTGTTACAACGCCTTCGCATCGATGTGCCGGCGCGTCGCGCAGAGCGTGTTCGCCGATCTTGGCGAGAACGGCAAGCTCGAACTCTACGATGAGCTGACGAATATCCGCCGGATGGCTGAACTGGACGACGATTCCTTCGCGATCGTGAAGAAGGTCCTGTTCGAGGGCGACGCGCAAGGCAGGCCCGGCCCGCCGCTGCTCGACAATTTCCAGGCAGGCGTGCTGCTTGAGGTCGTCAAGGACCTGCTGTACCAGGCCTATGTGCGCCGGGGCCGCCTGCAGCAGGCCATGATGGTGCGGCGCTATTTCGCCGAGGACGCAGCCTCCAAGGTCACGCTCCTGCCCACGCGTGGCCCGGACCCGGGACGCTCAGCCTAGCCAGACTCGTGCGTTGCGGAACACCCGCATCCAGCCACTGTCCTCACCGGCCCCGGCCGGGCGCCAGGAATTCTGCACGCTGCGAAATACGCGCTCCGGGTGCGGCATCATGATTGCGACGCGCCCGTTCTCCGAAACCAGCCCGGCGATTCCATCCGCCGAGCCATTCGGGTTGGCCGGATAACGCGACGCGACTGCGCCGTGATTCTCGACGAAACGCATGACGGTCAGCGCCCGCGCCGCCTGCTCGTCGGCGGCGGTCCTGAATTCGGCGCGGCCCTCGCCGTGCGCAACGGCGATCGGCAGTCGTGACCCCGACATGCCGGTGAAGAAAAGCGACGAAGTTTCGCCGATCTCGACCAACGACAATCGGCCTTCGAACTGCTCGGAGCGATTGCGCAGGAAGCGCGGCCAGCAGCCGGCGCCCGGTATCAGTTCGGAAAGCGCCGCGAGCATCTGGCAGCCGTTGCACACGCCGAGCGTGAAGTTGTCGCG
>JAOUGR010000136.1 GCA_029857655.1 Gammaproteobacteria bacterium
ATTCGATCTCGCTGGCTGCGACCTGCGGCTGCGGCTTATTACATTCAGGACCACCAACGCCAATAACGAAGGCGACTACTACGACGGTCTGGCATCGACACTCACATTTGCATGTGCCGCGACCGATGAATATTCGAGGATCCCTGGTGATGCCCTCGAAGACTCGACCGCCGAAGCGCTCAACTGGCTCGGCACGGGTGCCTGCGGCCAGATCATCAACGTAGGGGCCCCGGGACCCCAGATAACGCGGCTGCCCGCCCGAATTCCGATGCTGAGGTCGCCGACCCCGGCCCAGGCATACCTGCCCGGACTGTACTAGGGCACCGACTGTCGCCAGGTTGCGACAGCCGGAAGGCCCAAGGGGCGTCGCCGCGCTCGCCCGATGGCTCTCAACTAGCTACTCTTGTCTTTCCCTCACCCCGGAGAACAAGTCATGGCGATCTGGAAAGACATCGTTGCAAAAGACCCCATGCAGGCTGACTCGGCCGCGGGCAGCCAGGCGCCGGCTATCCGCCCTCGCCCTGAACCCGTGCCCAATGCCTCGTCCCAGGCTGGCACTTCGCGCAAGGAGCTGAAGGAATCAATCATCGCGGCGGGGCTGACTTTCGAAGGCAAGATCGAAGGTTCAGGTCACGTGCGCATATCGGGACGCTTCAAGGGCGATGTACATGTGGATGGCTCGCTGACCGTCGAGGCCGGAGCGCATCTCGCGGGTTCGGTGCGCGCGGCATCGGTGGTCGTCGCTGGTGAGATCGAAGGCAACATCGAGAGCGCCCAGAAAGTCGAGCTGCACCAGACCGGTGTCCTGAATGGTGACGTCAATGCGGGTTCGTTGTCGGTCGCCGGCGGTGCGCGCATGCGCGGCCGGGCGGAGTTCGGCTGGAGCGAGACGGGCATGCCAAAGACGACGGCGCGGAACTGATCCGCGAGGGTGTCATGAATCGACGCGCGACGACAGTCGGCAAGACTCGTTCGTGTCCGCACTGCAAGGCCACGATCCTGGAGAGTTCCGCGGTCTGTCCCGCGTGCAAGCATCACCTGCGCTTCGAGCGGCGCAGCAGCGGGGAACCGGAACCGGCCGGCGAGGTCGCGCTGAAGGTGTCGGGCCAGTTCTCACGACAGGCGACGCATGGGCCGGGGGAGTATTCCGTCGTCGTCGTGATCCGTGATGCAAGAGGCATTGAACTCGCGCGCAAGGTGATCGGTGTCGGGGGTCTTGCGCCGGGCGATGAGCGTTCAGTGGACCTGACGGTCGAGATCTTCAATCAATGAGCCTGAAGGTTATCGAACTGCATCACCACGCCGTGAAGGTGCCGCCATCGCGGATGGCGGCGGCGGAAACGCGGCGCTTCTATACCGAGGTGCTGGGTCTCGGCGCCGACGACGGCCCTTCCGCGCCGCTTGGCCAGCCCGGTCACCAGATCAATGCGGGTTCCGCGGCCCAGATCCACCTGATCGGCATGACCGGCATGACCGCCGATCCTGATTCCGGAATCGATCCGACCGCACCGCATGTGGCGCTCGCAGTCGCGAGCATCGCCGAGGCGAGGTGCGAGCTCGACCGGCTGGGTATCCGCTATCGCACGATGCCGGGCGGAACCGGGCCGGAATCGCAGCAGTTGTTCCTGACCGACCCCGCGGGCAACCTCATAGAACTCCACCAGCTCGGGACCTGCCGCTGCACCGCGCGTTCGCGAAATTCGCGTGCTGGTCATGCACGCGTCTCCGGGACCGTGCTGTTCGCAGACATGCGCGGGTTCACGACCATCGCCGAGCAGCTGAGCCCGGACGATGTCGTGCCGCTTCTGAACGAGTATTTCTCTATGCTGTCGGCGATCACGACCGAATACGGCGGCACGGTGTTTCACATCGCAGGTGATGGCCTGATGGCTGGTTTCGGCGTGCCGCGCGCCGAGCCCGACGCCAGCATTCGCGCGGTTGCCGCGGCGCGTCGCATGATCTCCGGATTCAGCAGCATCGCTGGTGACTGGAAGACGAGGCTGGGACTCGAGACGGGCATAGGCATCGGCATCAATGCGGGTGACTTCATCATCGGCGATATCGGTGCACCCGACCGGCCGAATTACACGCTGATCGGCGATACCGTAAACGTGGCGGCGCGACTCATGCAGCGCGCCCGCGCCGGCGAAGCGCTGTTCTCACGCGCCGTGTGGCAAGCGCTTGACTCCGGCGCTGCGGGAATCCTGGAGCTGCCACCGATGCAGCTGCGCGGGCGCACGCGCCCGGTCGAGATCTACTGCATGCCCTCCCGCGCGCGCCTGGACCTGAGGCCGGCCATCGCCTGACCGATGCAGCCGGAAAATTGCCTGGTTCAGGCTATACTGCGGGCAACAAAATTCGGCTGTCGGCAGCCGCCGGCGGAACTGTCGAGTGTCGCGGCCGTCTATCGGACGCAGACCAGCTAACGGACCACTGGACCGCACCTAATGGCACTTGAACGACGCACTGCCTCCGCGGCGGTACCCACGATTTACGCACTGCTCTGCGCCCTCATGGCTTCCGGCTGCGGCGGAGGCAGCCCGCCCCATGCGGCGCCGGCGAATCCCGTTGCGGAAGGCTTGGACGGACAGGTCGAGCTCAGTTGGAACGCCGTCGCTGGAGCCAAGAAGTACGTGATCCTTTGGAGTGACGGCAGCAATCCTGGTGGCGGTTTATCTAATGAAATCAAAGACATAACGGCAACTACCTACACCCATACCGGCCTTACGAATCTGCTTACTTACCAGTACAGGATCGTTGCTGAGACCAGCGGTGGCCGCGGCCCTGCAAGCCTCCTCGTCAGCGCCGAGCCAGGTCCGGTGCCTGGGCCCGTCGAATGGGCGACAGTCGTCTCTGGCGATCCCGGCCACACGATTCATTTCGGCACAGCCGAGAGGGCGACCGAGTATCGAGTGTATGTCGCAACATCGCAGGCTCCCCTGGCCGGGCGCCGGCCGGCTGCGGGGTTCGAGCCGGCCTCTGCCGACCCGCCGCTCACCACCTCCCCGCACCTGCGGGCCGCTATTCCGATCAATACGGCGCTTCTCTATCGGGTCATCGCGATGAATGGCCCGAGGATCGGCGTCGACGGCCCGGTCGTCATGAGCCCTGCCCACGCGATTTTGACCTACGACCTGACCCGCCTGGGTCTGGCGTTTGGCGATCCGAATGCCGACGACTGCCTCGACATGGTCAACGCCAGTGGCAGCATCTCGGGCTCCACCTGCCAGGGCACATTCACTGCGCGCGTGCTGGCGGATGCGGGTCTCTCGGATCTGGTGGCGGCAGGCCGGACCAACGGGGATTCGCGCTTCGCGGACTTCACCGGCGATGGTCGCGAAGACATCTTCAGCAGCACTTTTTCAGCGGCGACCGATGCAGCCTCGCGCGCCGTGCTGAGCGTCAACCAGGGCACCGGCAATTACGCGACGGATGCCGGCGTCACGGCACTCGGCATCGGCGGTTTCGGCGGTACGCTGCTGGCCGCCGATTTCGACAATGACGGCGATATCGACTTGTTCGCGCCAAATGACCAGACCCAGGGCGACGGCGCGCGGAACTGGCTGCTGATCAATAACGGCGCCGGCGTGTTCAGCGATGTTGCCGCGGCGGCCGGCGTGGATGGCAACCCGCCCGGCGCGGATTACGTGCCCCACGGCGGCCAGGCGGTTGATTTCAACGAGGACGGTCGCATCGACCTGTTATTCGGTTCGCGACTGTTGATCAACAACGGCAACGGCACTTTCACTGACGGGAGCGCCGCCGCGGCCATTCCCGTGCGTGCGGACCGGGGCCTGAAGCTCGCCGACATTGACCTCGACGGCGACCTGGACCTGATCCACCACAACGGCGCTGTCACGCGCCTGTACCGCAACACCGCGGGCGTATTCGATGGCGGGACGATTATCAACGAGGACTTGACTCAGGCGACATTCGGCGATGGACTGAATGCCTGCGACATCAACGGTGATGGCTTCGAAGATGTGCTGGTGGCAAAGAACGTCACTGCAACCGGCACGGGCGTGCCCAAGCTGCTGATCAACGTCAATGGCACGTTCATGTCGTCCGCCATCCCGGATGAAGTGGTGGCAGGTACCGGCGACCTCATCGCCCACAACGATTTGATCGCCTGCGGCGACATCGACAGCAACGGGGTGATCGACTTTGTGTCGCGCTGGGGGTTGACCTACCGCCTGTTACGGGCGGCATTGACGCTGCCTGCACACATCAAGATCCGCGTGCTCGGCTCCGGTGACGAGCACAACCAGCAGGGCCGCATCGTCAGGATAGTACCGCGCTCGTATCCAAACCGGATCATGACGCGGGTGATCGAATCGGGCTCAGGCCTGCAGACGCAGAATCAGTACGACCTGCTGGTCGGCGCTCCGTGGTTAGGCACCTACGACATCGCGGTGCGCTTCGCGAATGGCGTCGTGAATGCAACCGCGGAACCCGGCGGGTCACTGACGATTTTCGAGGATGGCCGGGTCGAAGCCGGCTTGAAGTAGGAATCCGGAGCCCGTCAGCGCAAGGCGTTTTCGAGATCCGCGATCAGGTCCCCGGTTTCCTCGATGCCGACCGACAGGCGAACCAGCGTGTCGCTGATACCGAGCTTCGCACGCAACTCCGGCGGCACCGATGCGTGCGTCATGATCGCCGGATGATCGACCAGGCTCTCGACGCCACCCAGGCTTTCCGCCAGCGTGAACAGCTCCAGGCGCTCCAGGAAGCGCCGGGCTTCGGGCAGTCCGCCTTTCAGGAAGAAGCTCACGATGCCGCTGTGGCCGTTTTTCATCTGGCGGAGCGCCAGCGCGTGCTGTGGATGCGACTGCAGGCCCGGGTATAGCACGCGTTCCACTCGACCATGCCGCTCGAGCCAGCCTGCGATCGCGAGCGCACTTTCGCTCGACTGACGCATGCGCAGCGGCAGCGTCTTGAGTCCCCGCAGCGCGAGAAAGCTGTCGAATGGGCCGGCAACAGCGCCCACAGCGTTCTGCAGGAAGCCGATGCGCTCGGCCAGGCCTTCGTCCACGACGACGACGATGCCGCCGACCATGTCCGAGTGGCCATTCAGGTACTTGGTTGCAGAGTGCATGACGATGTCGGCACCCAGTTCAAGCGGCCGCTGGATCCACGGGCTCGCAAAGGTATTGTCAACGACCGTCAGGATGCCCCGCTTTCGCGCAACATCCGCGAGCGCCGCGATATCCACGAGCCTCAGCATCGGATTGGTCGGAGATTCGATCCAGATCATCCGTGTCCCGGGGCGGATCGCCGCGAGCGCCGCATTCGGGTCCGACAAGTCAGCGAACGTGAAATCGAGGGCCGCCGAGCGCCGGCGCACGCGCTCGAACAGGCGGAAAGTGCCACCGTAGAGATCGTCCATCGCCAGCACGTGACTGCCGCTCTCGAGCAGGTCCATCAGCGTGGCCGTTGCCGCCATGCCGGATGCGAACGCATAGCCATGCGTGCCGCTCTCGAGATCGGCGATGCAGCGCTCCCAGGCCATGCGGGTCGGGTTCTGGGTACGCGAGTATTCGTAGCCCTTGTGCACGCCGGGGCTTTCCTGCGCGTAGGTGGATACCGCATAGATCGGCGGCATCACGGCGCCCGTTGTCGGATCAGGCGACTGGCCCGCATGGATCGCGCGGGTCGCAAAGGCCAGGGTCTTCTTTTCGTCGCTCATGTACTGCCTTGGTGGGTAATGGCACTCAGTGGGTCGCGGAAGCGCCCATCTGGCGGCGCAGGTAATTGAGCACGTCGGCGCGCGTGATCAGGCCGTAGAACTGACCGCCGTCCATAACTGCGGCATAGGGCTGCACGTCCAGCATCGCCACCAGGTTTCTGAGCGACAGCTTGGGCTCGACGACCAGGAAATTCGTGTGCATCGCCTTGCGCACGGGATCGGTGAAGCGCTCAGGATCGCCGAATGCGCGCCGCATGATGTCGTCCTCGTCGATGAAGCCGACCAGCCGGTCAGCCTCCATAACCGGAAGCTGGCTGAAGCC
>JAOUGR010000137.1 GCA_029857655.1 Gammaproteobacteria bacterium
GCGCTCGTTCAAGTACCATCGTCCGCGCGGCGCGTTGTCCGTTGCGAATCACGACGTGAATGCCGTCGTGCAGACCCGGCGTGCAGGGCGCAGCATGCCGAACCAGCGCGCCGATCTGCTGCCGATCTCGGAAGGACTCGAGGCGCACTCCGTCAACACGCAAGGCGGTCTCGAGAAGGATCGGCGCCGGCATCTCGATCGCCTGTCGGCCTTTCTGCCAGTCGGCTTCTACTACAAGGCCTTCCATAGCAAACTTCTGGCTGCCCGCTGGGAGCGGCTGTTTCGCAATATGGCGGGACTCGGCGAAGCCGATCTCAGCGCACCGCGGGTAGCCACACCCAAGCGCTATGAATTCGCCGACGTCGCGGTGATTGGCGCGGGACCTGCAGGACTCGCAGCCGCCGAGGCGGCTGCGGAGGCAGGCGCCGAAGTCGTGCTAGTCGATGAGAATCCAAGAATCGGAGGCAGCGGGACTTATGCGCTTGGTTCCGATGCCGCGGGCGCGCAGCGAGTAGCCGATCTTGTCGGTTCGGTGACTGCGCATCCGCGTATTCGCCGCTTCTCTTCTACCGTCGCTGTGGGTCTCTACGCTGACAATTGGCTTGCCCTTGACATGCCGGATCGCATGCTGAAGCTGCGCGCGCGCGCGGTCATCGTCGCCCAGGGCGCCTTCGAGCAGCCGGCGGTGTTTCGCAACAACGACCTGCCCGGCGTCATGCTGGCCTCCGGCGCGCAGCGGCTGATGAACCGCTACGCAGTGGCGCCGGCATCGCGGGTCGGCATTCTGGGCGCCAACGTTCATGCGTATCGTGCGGCGCTTGACGCCCGCACGGCTGGTATTGATGTCTCGATCATTCTTGATCTACGCGAGGAGCCGGGACCGCAATCGCAGGCTCTGGCCGAGACACTGCGGGGGCAGGGAGTGCGAGTGCTGAACGGAGCGGCCGTATATGCGGCCCACACCGGTCGCGAGGGCAGTATCGACGCCATCGAACTTGCCGAGTGGCGCGCAGGCGCGTGGCAGCGGTCATCGGCTGACGCGATTGCGGTTGACGGGCTATGGATGAGCGTCGGTTTCGCGCCGGCCGACACGTTGCTTCGACAGGCCGGCGCGAAGATGCGTTATGACGCGAGCGCATGCCAGTTCGTCCCAGACACTCTGCCGCTCGGGTTGTTCGCATGCGGCAAGGTCAACGGCGTGTTCGATCTCGATGCGCGATTGGCCGACGGCGCGCGTGCCGGCGATGCAGCAGCCCGACACTGTGGATTCGAATCGAAAGGCAGCCAGCCGGCCATCGCGCCCGCAGGGGAAACAGCGACGCACGCTTTTCCCATCGTCGAGCACCCGAAGGGCAAGAATTTCATCGATTTTGACGAGGATCTGCAGCTGAAGGACCTGGCCAATGCGATCCAGGAAGGATTCGACAGCGCGGAATTGATGAAGCGCTACACGACCGTAGGAATGGGCATGAGCCAGGGCAAGCACTCCAATGCCAACGCGCTGCGGGTGCTCGCGCACTTGAGCAAAGTGCCGCTCGGGTCGCTCGGCCCGACGACCGCACGACCGATGTTTCAATCCGTTCCGATTTCGCATCTCGCAGGCCGCGGATTTACGCCCGAGCGGCGCACGCCGATGGACGCCGATCACGAGAAACTTGGCGCGGTGTGGATGCCGGCCGGTAACTGGCGGCGCCCCGAGTACTATCGGCGGGATGGCCGGACACGCGAGGAAGCCATAACGGCGGAAGTGCGCGCCGTCCGCGAGGGGGTCGGGCTGATCGACGTCGGTACGCTCGGCAAGATTGAGGCACACGGCGCGCAGGCGGGCGCATTCCTCGATCGCGTCTACACGGGACGCTTCGAGACGCTGAAGGTCGGCATGACACGCTACGGCCTGATGCTCGATGAAAGCGGCGTCATCATTGACGACGGCGTGATCGCGCGGCTCGCACCGGAAGTTTTCTATTTCACGACCACGACGGGCAATTCCGCCACGCTGTTTCGCGAGTTCGGGCGGCTGGCAACGTGGTGGGGAATGCCGGTCAGCTTGGTGAATCTTACGGGCCATCTTGCCGCCTTCAACCTCGCCGGACCGCGTTCGCGCGAGGTGCTTTCGAAGCTCACGTCGCTCGAACTCGGCGATACGGCGTTTCCGTATCTCGGCGTGCGTGAAGCGAAGATCGCCGGCGTGCCAGCCCGGCTGCTGCGTGTCGGATTCGTGGGCGAGCTCGGATACGAAATTCACGTGCCTGCCGGTTCGGGTGTCGATGTGTGGAACGCGGTGCGTGCGGCGGGAGCCGAGCTGGGCATCGCACCTTTTGGTGTCGAGGCACAGCGCATGCTGCGTCTTGAAAAGGCCCACATTATCGTCAGCCAGGACACCGACGGCCTGACCAACCCGCTTGAAATCGGCGCGGACTGGGCGGTGAAGATGGACAAGCCCTTCTTCATCGGCCAGCGCAGCCTTGCCATCATCGGGAAGAATCCGCGCCGCCAGCAGCTCGTGGGCTTCGTGCTCGAGCCCGGACGCCGCGCTGGCATCCGCGAGTGCCACCTCGTCATTCGCGGCGGCGATATCGCGGGCCGCGTGACCAGCGTCGGCCAGTCTTCGACCCTTGGGCGCACCATCGGCCTTGCGCTGGTGACCCCGGCTGCCGCCAGCGATGCGACTCTCAACATTCGTATCGACGGCGGTACACAGGTCACGGCGCCGATCGTGCCCTTGCCATTCTATGACCCAACCGGCGCCAGGCAGAAGATGGAGAGCGGCGGGGTTCGTCCATGAACTCGCCAGCTCAGCGGGATGGCGCGATGCTGCGGGACGTCTCGGCGCGCCCGCGCTTCGGGTGCAAGGGGCCGATGGCAGAGGCGTGGCTGCATGAACTCGGTCTTTCCGTGCCGCAACCGCCGAATTCCTGGAGTTGCGAGCAAGGCGATGTCCTGGTCGCGCGGCTGGCCACCTCCGAATTCCTGGTCGAATCGCTCGCGCCGGCGCACGCACGCACGAGAGAGATTGCCGGATCGCTGCTCGATCCGGGGCAGCGGCGCACGGGACTCGTGCCGGTCCTCAGGCAGGACCTCGTACTTGAGCTTAGGGGAGCAAGGGCGAATGATCTGCTGCTTGAGACCTGCAACGTGAATTTCGCGCCGCTCGCGCGTAACGCGGGGGTTGGCGCCGGTTCGCTCGTCATGACCTCGATGATCGGAGTCGGGGTGACCGTGATACCGCGCCGTGCCGGTGGCGAAGTGACATATACGATCTGGTGCGATCCCAGCTTTGGACACTACATGTACTCGACGCTCGCCGGAATTGCCGATGATTTGAGTGGTATGGCTGTCAGTTGAGGAGAATCAAGAATGACACCGCTTCAGGCCAAGAAATGGTTTGCCGACAAGAAAATCCGCTACGTACTGGCGCAGTTCGTGGACATCCATGGCGCGGCCAAGGCGAAAGCGGTACCGGTTGAGCATTACGACATGATCCTTGGCGACGGAGCGGGATTCGCCGGCTTCGCGCTCTGGGGCTTCGGCATGGGTCCGCACGGTCCCGACTACATGGGTGTCGGCGATCCGGAAACACTGGTCGCGCTGCCATGGATGCCGGGGTTCGCGCGCGTCGTCTGTGATGGTCATGTGCGCGGCAAGCCCTACCCCTATTGTTCGCGGGTCGCGCTCAAGAACCAGTTGAAGCGCCTCGAACCGAAGGGCCTCACGATGTTTGCAGGCATAGAACCGGAGTTCATGCTGCTGAAACGCAATGCGGACCGCAGCCTTGCACCATTCGACGATACCGACACGCTCGACAAGCCCTGCTACGACTACAAGGGCCTGTCGCGTGCCAGCCCGATCCTCGACGAAATCAGCACGTCCCTCAGGGTGGTCGGAGTGGACGCCTTTCAGATTGATCACGAGGACGGCAACGGCCAGTTCGAGGTGAATTTCACCTACGCGGATGTCCTGAAGACGGCGGACGACTTCATGCTGTTCAAGATGGCGGCGTCGGAGATCGCGCGCAAGCACGGTGTAATTGCGACATTCATGCCAAAGCCCTTCTCGAATCGCACCGGGTCAGGCGCGCATTTTCATATCTCAATAGGCGACAAGAAGACGCCGAACCTTTTCTACGACAAGACCGACAAGCGGGGGCTCAAGCTTTCGACCATGGGCTATCAGTTTCTTGCGGGGATTCTCACGCACGCCCGGGCACTCACTGCCATCTGCGCGCCGACGATCAATTCCTACAAGCGCCTGGTGGTCGGCCGATCACTGTCGGGCGCAACCTGGGCGCCGGCGTATATCACCTATGGCGACAACAATCGTACGGCTTGCGTGCGAATTCCGGGCGGACGTATCGAAATGCGGCTGCCAGATGGGGCGGCAAATCCCTATCTCGCTGGCGCCGCGATCCTTGCGGCTGGGCTCGACGGCATCGAGCGTCGGCTGGATCCGGGTGAGCCGCTCAATGAGAACCTGTACGAGTTTTCTGAAAAGGAGTTGAAGCGGCGCAAGATCGGCCTGCTGCCGCAAAACCTCGGGGAGGCAATTGACGCGCTGGAGGCCGACGAGGTGGTGCGAGCAGGCATCGGCCTGGATCTCGCGAAGGAGTTCGTCAGCGTCAAGCGCATGGAATGGATGGAGTACTGTCGCCATGTGAGCAGCTGGGAAACCGATCGTTACCTGGAAATGTTCTAAGAGGCAGAGATACATGTGCGGAATTGTCGGACTGCTCGTCAAGAAGCCAGAGCTGCGCGAGCGCCTGGGTGAGTTGATGGTGCCTATGCTGATTGGAATGACCGAGCGGGGTCCCGATTCCTCAGGCATGGCCGTGTTCACCGAACCAGTGACCGGCAATTACCGCAAGCTGAGCCTTTACAATGCGGACCCCGATTTCGACTGGAAGCACGCCGAGGGCGTGCTGTCGGAGCGATACGATGATGTGTCGCTCAAGGTCGAGGCGAATCACGCGGTACTGACGACCAAATCGGAGCCCGCCGCACTGCGCACCTGGCTGCTGACGGAGTACCCAGGCATGCACGTCCTGAGTGTCGGCCGCTCGATCGATCTCTACAAGGACGTGGGTCTGCCGATCGAAGTGGCCGAGCGCTATCACTTCAGCACCCTGCGCGGCACGCACCTCGTCGGGCACACACGCATGGCCACGGAAAGTGCGGTGACCCCGGAGAACGCGCATCCCTACACGGCGGGCGAAGACTGGTGCCTCGTGCACAATGGCTCGCTTGCCAATCCGGGCAGTATCCAGCGCAAGCTGGAGAAGCACGGCGCGAAATTCGAGAGCGACTGCGACACCGAAGGCGCGTGCCGCTACATCCACTGGCGGCTGGAGGAAGGCGACACGCTCGAGCAGGCGCTCGAGAAAGCATTCGAGGATTTTGACGGATTCTTCACGTTGCTCATGGGCACGCACGACAAGCTGGCGCTCGTGCGGGATCCATTCGCATGCAAGCCCGCGGTGGTCGCGGAGACCGACGATTACGTGGCAATCGCGTCCGAATTCCGTTCGCTCGCGCATCTGCCTGGTGTGCGCCATGCCAGGGTCTTTGAGCCGAAGCCGGCGGAGGTGTACTCATGGTCCGTGTAGCGCGTGCAGGTGGAGCCGCAGCGACGGTATTCGACCTCTCGAAGCAGTCGGTGAGCGAACTCAACAAGTTTCTTCATGGCGGCCTCAAGGACATCAAGGTTGTGCGTGTCGAGAATCCCGATGGAGCGCATAGCATTGCGGTCGCTGTCGATGCGCCGTTGCGCGTCGAAATCGGAGGGAACGTCGGATATTTTGGCGCGGGCATGAACAAGCAGGCGACCGTCATGATCGAAGGCAATGCCGGGCCCGGTGTCGCCGAGAACATGATGTCCGGGCGCGTCGAGGTTGCCGGGTTTGCGAGTGGGGGCGCGGGCGCATCGGCCCAGGGTGGACTCCTCGTGATTCACGGCGACGCGGGCTTGAGGTGCGGCATTTCGCTCAAAGGCGCCGATATCGTGG
>JAOUGR010000138.1 GCA_029857655.1 Gammaproteobacteria bacterium
CGAGCTGCAGGTATTCGAGATCCCCGGGGAAAGGCCAGTCCCAGTAACGCGTCAGGCAAGGGCCGGCAGTGCCGGCATCGAAGACCGCGTAATGGCCAGGGGGGACCTGTCGAACACCTTCAAACCCGGTCGTATCGCCTGCGACTGTCCAGAAGCGAAAGGTCTGAACCAATGCCCGATAGTCGAGTCGTCGCGGGATCGAAGGAAGCTGGAAAAGCGCTTTCGCCTCCGAGGCAAATGCAAGAAGCTCACGGTTCTGAAACCAGAACAAAGGACGGATACCCACGCGGTCACGGCCGAGAATGAGCCTGCTATTGCGCCCGTCCCATATCGCGATGGCAAACTGCCCGTCAATTCGACGGAACATTTCCTGGCCAAACTCCGTATATAGCCGAAGCAGGGTCTCCGCTTCGGATTTCGTCTCAAATCGATGGCCTTTCGCTATGAGTGACTCCCGGACGCTCCAATAGTTGAATATCTCCCCATTGAAGACCAGCACGATTTCCGGATCATGACTGACGGCCGGTTGAATTCCTCCTTCGAGGTCGACGATGCTGAGCCTAGCGTTGCCGAGAGCCACTGCGTGGCTGACGTAGCCGCCCAGCCGTTCCGGACCGCGGTGCTTGACCGCCTGCAACATCCGGTGCAGTTCTTCACGCGTAGCGCGACCGTTCGCGCGAACCAGTCCGGCTATGCCACACATCTCAAGTGAGCCATTTGCGAGGGAGCAATGCCCCAAGGACCTTTATCATACAGTGCGGACTTTGGAAACGTGGCGGTGTCGTGCCCGCCCCAAGATCACGTTTCGCGGCGGCGCCTGGGACAACGCGAAGAAGTACATCGAGGAAGGCAACTTCGGCGGCAAGGGCTCGGAAACGCACAAGGCAGCGGTGACCGGCGACACCGTCGGCGATCCCTACAAGGACACCGCGGGCCCGGCGATCAATCCGCTGATCAAGATCATCAACATCGTCGCGCTGCTGCTGGTGCCGCTGCTGTAGGCGCAAGCCCGCCGCCCCCGCAGAACGCGGCGGCGTCCGGTCCGGTTACCTGGCAGGAAAGCGCTTGGCCAGCACTTCGGCCAGGGTTGGCTTGCCGATCTCCTGCAGTTCATAGCGAATGCGCTGGCTCGGCTTGTTGAGCTTCAGCAGACGGCCGAGGTCGATCGGCGTGCCGATCAGCACCAGGTCGGCATCGGAGCGGTTGATGGTCCGCTCGAGTTCGCGCATCTGCTTGTCGCCATAACCCATCGCAGGCAGGACATTGCCGGTGGTCGGGTACCTGGCATAGGTCTCAGAAATCGTACCGTTCGCGAATGGCCGCGGATCGATGATGTCGGCGGCACCAAAGCGGCGCGCCGCCACCCAGCCGGCGCCGTATGCCATCTCGCCGTGCGTCAGCGTGGGTCCGTCTTCGACCACCAGCACGCGTTTGCCACGGATTGCCGCCGGATCCTCCACGAAGATCGGCGAGGCGGCCTCGATCAGGATGGCGTCCGGGTTGCGGGAGCGGACGTTTTCGCGAACCGCCATCACGTCGTCCCGGTTGGCAGTATCGACCTTGTTGATCACCACCACATCGGCCATCAGCAGGTTGGTCTCACCCGGGTGGTAGCTCAGCTCGTGGCCGGGCCGGTGCGAGTCAACGACGACAATGAGCACGTCGCTGTGATAGAACGACAGGTCATTGTTGCCGCCGTCCCAGAGGATGATATCGACCTCGGCTTCAGCCTGGCGCAGAATCCGCTCGTAGTCGACGCCGGCGTAGACCAGGATCCCCCGGTCGATGTGCGGTTCGTACTCTTCCCGCTCCTCGATGGTGCAGTTCTGCGCCGCCAGATCCTTGTAACTGGCGAAGCGCTGGACGGCCTGCTTGACCAGGTTTCCATAAGGCATCGGGTGACGGATGGCCGCTACTTTGTAACCGCGCGCGATCAGCAATTCAGCCACACGGCGGCTGGTCTGACTCTTGCCGCTTCCGGTGCGCGCGGCGCACACCGACACGACCGGCTTGCTCGACTTGATCTGCGTCGTCCGGGCGCCCATCAGGTGGAAGTCCGCCCCGGCCGCCAGGACCTGGGACGCCTTGTGCATCACGGTCTCATGCGAGACATCACTATATGCAAACACAACCTGGTCGGCTTTCAGCGACCGGATGAGTTTGACTAGATCGCTCTCGGGGTGGATCGGAATGCCTTTCGGATAGCGGCCACCGGCCAGCTTCGCCGGGTAGGTACGCCCGTCGATGTTCGGAATCTGGGTAGCAGTGAATGCGACGACATCGAAGGCAGCGTTGTCGCGGAAGTAGACATTGAAATTGTGGAAATCGCGCCCGGCGGCGCCCATGATGATCACACGCTGGCGGCTCATAGTGGATTCTCGGCTCCAGGTGAAGAGCCCTGCCGGCGCAGGGCGGGTCGGGAGGATACTGCGGGATCGGCAGTCGAGTCCCTGATCAAGATCATTAACATTGTGGCGCTCCCGCAGACGTCCTGTCCCAGCGCCTCATTGAGTCGCCGATATCCGCCGAAATTACCAGCCCTACACGTAACTGGAATAGCGCGGGTCGTACATCTGCGATTTGACGTCGGCGAGCACGTCGACGGGCCGCGGCTTACCGGCGAACCCGTTCGCATAAGCCGACTCGGCGACCGTGGCCGCGATTGCCGCGGATACCTCACGGATGCGCGACAGCGCGGGATAGAGGCTGCCCTGCGCCAGGTCTGCCTCGCTGACCAGTAGCGCAAGCGTACGCGCCGCCGCCATGAACATGTCGTCGGTAATACGCCGCGCCTTGCTTACGATCGCGCCGAGGCCGACGCCGGGGAAAATGTACGAGTTGTTGCCCTGGCGCGGCACGAAGGTCTGGCCTGCGACTTTCACCGGATCGAACGGGCTGCCGGAGGCGAACAGCGCGCGGCCGCCCGTCCACTGATAGGCCTGCTCGGCGGTGCACTCTGCTTTCGAAGTCGGATTGGAAAGCGCAAACACGATCGGCCGCGTGTTGATGCGGGCCATGTCCTCGAGCACTTCACGCGTAAACGCCCCTCCGACTGCCGCAACGCCAATGATTGCGGTCGGCCCGAGCGCCTTGACGGCCGAGGGAAAGTCACCGATCGGCGCGTGATCCTTTGCATACGGCCGCTTGTGCTCCACCAGGTCAGTGCGGCCATTCACCACCAGACCGTGCGAATCCACCAGCCAGCAGCGCTGGCGGGCTGCGGCCGGCGCAAGCCCCTGCGCAACCATTGCCGCGACGGTGAGGTCGGCGATACCGGTCGCAGCCTCCCCGGCGCCCAGGAAAAGCAGCTTCTGGTCGCCGAGCATTCCGCCGCTGACGCGCAGCGCGGAAAGTAGACCCGCAAGCGCAACCGACGCCGTGCCCTGTATGTCGTCATTGAAACTGCAGATCCGGTCGCGGTACTTCGCCAGCAGCCGGAACGCATTGTGGTTCGCGAAGTCTTCAAACTGGATCAGCACGTCGGGAAACACTTCCCTGGCAGCGGTGACCAGTTCATCGATCAGCCCGTCGTAGGCCGCGCCGCTGATGCGACGCTGGCGCAGTCCTATGTAGAACGGGTCGGCATGCAGCGTCTCGTTATTGGTGCCGACATCGATGGTGACCGGCAGGCACAGGCGCGGGTGGACCCCGGCGCACGCCGTGTAGAGCGACAACTTGCCGACCGGAATCCCCATACCCTGCGCGCCCTGGTCGCCAAGTCCGAGAATGCGCTCACCGTCCGTGACCACGATGATGCCGGCCTTGTGCGGCCAGTTGCGCAGCACTTGCGCAATGCGGCCACGGTCATTGGCACTGATGAACATGCCGCGCGGGCGCTGAAAGATCTGGCCGAAGCGCTGGCACGCAAGCCCCACGGTGGGCGTGTAGATCAGCGGCTGCATTTCGTCCACGTGATCGGAGATCACCCGGAAGAACAGCGCTACGTTCCGGTCATGCAACGCATTCAGCGCGACAAACTTGTCGAGCGGATCGGCCATGCGCCGCAGCTGCTGCAGCACGCGCGCCATCTGTTCTTCCTGCGTGTGCACGTGCGGTGGAAGCAGGCCGCGCAGATCCAGCGCGTCGCGCTCTTCCTGGGTGAATGCGGTGCCCTTGTTGAGCAACGGGTCGTGCAGGAGCTCCATTCCGCGAGGCACTTCAGCCAAATCGCGCTGCGAATAATCCGCCATTACGTGGGTCCTTGTAGAAGCGCGACGCGGGCGTCGAATGCGGGTCGTTCCACCAGACGCAGATTACGCCCGGCACCGCCTGGCTGCCTCGGTGCATGAAAAAAATATTCCGGGCCACCTTGCCGCATGCTGTTGAAGACAGACGACAAAGTCCATTCGCTACGCGGTGGACGCATGGAAAAAATGTACGACAGACACTATTTTACGTGCCTGGTACATATCTTCTGTTTTCTATGTTAATGCTATAACACATTGACCTATCTATATATTTAATCTCTTCACCGAGACCTGGCATGAATGTTGCTACATCAAAGACAGGAGATGAAGACAAGCGCGAGGTGGTCACGTGAAGACAACAACCAGAGTCCTGATCGTCGACGATGACGAAGCGGTGCGGCTCAGTTTTCTCAGGTCCCTCGCAGGCGCCCGCTACAACGTGGAAGCCGCCTGGAACGGAACCGAGGCGCTGCGTGCGATGGAGCAGCGGCCATTCGATGTGATCCTCCTCGATATCCGCATGCCGGGTGTGGACGGCATGTCGGTGCTGAAGGCGATCAAGGAGAAATGGCCGGAAAGCGAGGTGGTCATCATCACCGGCTACCCGAGTCTCGAAACGGCCAAGGAGGCTATCCAGCTCGGCGCCTGCGACTACCTTTCCAAGCCGGTCGGACCTGACGAAGTCATTCACGCCGCGAACGGCGCCCTGACGCGGAAAGCGTGGGCGCTGCGCCGGGTGCAGACGGAACATTGAAAGGAGGAGAAAGCCATGAAGACTCAGCGAAAAGTGTTGGTCGTCGATGATGATCCGGTAATCGCCAGGAGTTTCGACCGGGTTCTTTCTGGAAAGGGTTATGCGGTAATCAGCGCGCGTGACGGGGACGAAGCGCTGCGCAAGCTCCATGACGAAGATTACGATGTCGTTTTCACCGATATCAAGATGCCTGGAATGAGCGGAATCGAAGTTGCCGAGCGGATCAGGGCCACTCAACCGTGGCTTCCGGTGGTCATCGTCACCGGCTACGGCACGGACGAGAATGAAGCCAGGGCCGAAGCGGCAGGCGTGTCCGGATTCCTGCGCAAGCCCTTGTCGCCGGAAATGATCGAAGGGAGCGCGCAGAAAGCCCTGCTCGAAAGAGACGCGCCCGCGGCCCCGGCGCCAAGCGTAGAAGCAGCCGCCATGCCGCAGCCGGCAGCAGAGGAAACGGCGAATGCGCTCAAGGGCATTGCGCTCTTCATCGCGGCGCCCTTCATCGGACTGCTTTACATCCTTGCGGGCCCCTTCATCGGGCTCGGCATGCTCGCGTGGATGGGCACACGGGAATTAGCGAAGCACCGGGCAACGAGAAGGTTCGCCATTTTCGTGAAGAATATCGCGCTCTTCCTCGCGGCACCTTTCGTGGGCCTGGTGTATGCAGTCCTGTTCCCCTTCATCGGGCTCGGCATGCTGGCCTGGATGGGCGTGAAAGCACTGGTGAAACGGCCGGCAGCGAACTGATTGCGTGGACCGACCGGCGTTGGCGGAATCGCGTTTCAAGAGGCGCTTGATCCAGGTCAATCGCTCTTGCGCGGCGAGGCATATCATCAGCCGCAGGAGGGAGCAAGAATGGCGCGCGTGCGGCACGACGACGCAGCGACGCGAGTGAAGTGCGACCAGGCCTTTCCCGCCGGCGTCATTGTCGCGTTTCTGCTGTACTTCGCCACGATCATTCACGCGGGCGCAGCGGACAGCGCGCTTTCGGCGACTGACACCGCCTGCCTCGGTTGCCACT
>JAOUGR010000139.1 GCA_029857655.1 Gammaproteobacteria bacterium
CGTCTCGGCGCCCGGAAATATCCCGTAACCGGCGCCCAGCACCCGGTCCATGTTTTCGTCGGCAACTTCGCGGGCGGGTTTTTCGACGACCAGTGCGCTCTGGATTGCGTCGACGGCGAATACGCGCAGGTCCTTGCGTACATGGCACCAGGCATCGAGATACCAGTTGTAGCGGTAGTGAACCAGGCGCTGCGGGGACACGACACGCTCCGAGGACTCGCCGCTGCCGCGCTTGAGGTGGCGGATGCGGATGCGGCGCCGGCTCAGCAGCCCGACCGACAATGCCTCGAAGACTTCGCGATTGACCCGCCGGCTTCCCAGCGCGATCACGCGGATGCGCCGGCGGATTTCGTGGTGCCTGTGGTCGCCGCGCTCCAGCAGCGCCCGCAGCCGCGTGCGCAGTGGGTCGAGCTGGCGGCCGAGCAGACCCGGCTGGAGGCGCTCGAGCAAGTGCTCGATTTCGAGCAGCGCGTAGATTTCGGCGGGACTGAACCAGATGCCGGGGAGCTCGGCGACGTCGGCGTCCGGGTCGAGCACATACGCCACGCGCTCGCGCGACCAGATAATCGGCACATTCAGCCGGTCGCGCATGTACTCGATGTCGCGCTTGAAGGTCGCGTGTGAGATCTCGAGGTCTTCCTCGACCTCGCGCCGCGTCAGGGCACCCTTTTCGATCAGCCGGCGGCGGATCTTGTAGAAGCGCTCGGTGCGATCCACTCGGTTACTTCGCGGGTGTCAGGCGCAGCAGCCGGCCGGCGTCTTCGTCAGTTACCAGGTACAGTGCGCCGTCCGGGCCCTGGCGGATGTCGCGAACGCGCTCACCGACCGGGAAGCGCTCCTCAGCCGTCACCTTGCCGTCCGCGCCGAATTCAAGCCGTGCCACGAGCTCGGCAGCCAGTGCGCCGACAAAGAGACTGCCTTTCCATTCCGGGTGGACATCGCCAGTGTAGAACGTCATACCAGACGTTGCGATCGACGGTACCCAGTAGTACAGCGGTTGCTCAAGACCGGCTTTCGCCGTGCCCTCGCCGATCGCGGGCCCACTGTATTCCGTGCCATAGGTGATCACCGGCCAGCCGTAATTGCGGCCGGCCTCGGGCAGGTTGACCTCGTCGCCACCACGCGGTCCATGCTCGACCGCCCAGAAGCGGCCCGTGGCCGGATCAATTGTCGCGCCCTGCACGTTGCGATGACCGAGCGACCAGATTTCCGGCAATGCACCGGCGCGGCCGGCAAAAGGATTGTCGGCCGGAACCGTGCCATCCTTCGTAATGCGCACGATCTTGCCGAGATGCGTCCCCAGGTCCTGCGCACTTTGTCGCTCCGAATTGCGTTCGCCCAGCGTGACGAAAAGATTGCCGTCGCGGGCGAATACCAGCCGCGAACCAAAGTGATGTTTGCTCTTCACTTTTGGCGACTGGCGAAATATGACCTTCAGGTCAGTCAGCCGCGCGCCATCGAGTTTCGCGCGGGCAACGGCCGTGCCATTGACATCGCCATCGCCGCGCTCGGCGTACGCAAGGTAGATCATCGAGTTGCCGCTGAAGTCCGGATCGAGAGCGACATCCAGCAGACCGCCCTGCCCTTCGGCATACACGGCCGGAACGCCGGAGATGGGTTCGGACACGTCGCCCTTCATCGTCACGTAGCGCAGGCGCCCGGGTCGCTCAGTCACCAGCATGCGCCCGTCCGGCAGGAAGGCGAGGCTCCACGGATGCTCGAGTCCGGTTGCGACGGTCTCGAGAACTGCCCGATCGTTCACCTTGGGCGGCAAGCCGGCCTGTCCCTGGCAGGCGCCCGCCGCAGCGGCCATCAGCAGGAACGCCGAATACCGCGTCATTACCTCGCGCCACATCATGCCATTACCTCCACATTTCCATTCCTGACTTCGACCTTGAACGTGCGCAATGCTTTCTCGCCGCGCACGGCATTCAGCAGCTGGATTCCGGGCGGAAAATTCGCCCAGCGCATGACGGCGCCGGTCGCGATGTCGAATCGGGCGTGATGCAGAGGGCACTGCACCTGGCAACCCTTCACGATCTCGCCGCGTGCCAGCGGCCCGAATGTGTGCGTGCACTGGCCCTGGGTCGCGTAGAAACCATTTTTCAGGTGGTAAACGACGACACGTGTTTCCCCGGCCTTGAACGCCTTCATGCTGCCGACCGGCAGGTCGTCGGCACTGCAAACGACATGCCTTGCCATCTCAGCCCGCAGCGATTCGCGTAATGATGTAGCCGCCCGATTTCGTGTCGAATTCGAGATCGATCAGTTTGCGGTCGCGGGCCTCTTCAAGGAGCTTGCCGAAATTCTTGAATCCGTAATAGCTCTCGTTGAACCCGGGCTTGCGGCGCTTGATGGCCTGCTTGACCATCGAACCCCAGACTTTGTCCTCGGCGTCACGCTCGGCGAACAGGTCCTCGGCCGTCTCGACGGCGAGATCGATGCCCTCCTGGCGGCGGTCATCCGGCGTGCTGGGCGCCTTGGTCGCGGCCTTGGTCGTCTTTTCGCGCCGCGTGCTGCGCCCGCGATTCTCGCTGCGAACCAGGTCATCGTAGTAAATGAACTCGTCGCAACCGCTGATCAGCAGGTCGGATGTGGAATTCTTGACACCGACACCGATAACGACCTTGTCATTCTCGCGCAGCTTGCTGACCAGCGGCGAGAAATCCGAATCGCCGCTGATGACCACAAAGGTGTCGACGTGTGACTTCGTATAGCAGAGGTCGAGCGCATCGACGACCATCCGGATGTCCGCGGAGTTCTTGCCGGACATGCGCACATGCGGAATCTCGATCAGCTCGAAGGTGGCCTCGTGCATCTCGCCCTTGAAGTCCTTGTAGCGTTCCCAGTTGCAGTAAGCCTTCTTGACGACGATCTTGCCCTTCAGCAGCAGGCGTTCGAGCACTTTTCGGATGTCGAATGAAGGAATCTTCGCGTCGCGCACGCCGAGTGCGACATTCTCGAAGTCGCAGAACACGGCCATGATGCGGGTGTCCGTTCGGGTGTCCATATGCGGCTCATTCCTCTCCGGCAGCGGGTTTCCAGGCTGAGGCCAGTTCCTGCTGCTTGCGCGCCGGCACCGGGTCGTAGTGGCTGAGTGCCAGCGTGAAACTGCCCTCGCCGCCGGTCAGGGCCTTCAGGCGGGTCTGGTAATCGGTTACTTCCGCCAGCGGCACGTATGCGGATACCACGATGCGGCCGCGCGTGCGCGCCTCATTGCCGTCGATGCGCGCCCGCCGTGTTGCCAGGTCCGCCGTGATGTCTCCCATCACCGTGCCCGGTGCAGTGATCTTCACGTGCACGACGGGCTCCAGCACGGTTGGCGCGGCCTTGCTGACGGCGTCCAAAAAGGCTTTGCGGCCCGCCGATACGAAGGCGACTTCCTTGGAATCCACCGAATGGTACTTCCCGTCATAGACGGAGACTCGAATATCCTGCAGCGGGAAACCCGCGACCGCGCCTTCGGACAGCGCATGACGGATCCCTTTTTCGACGGCAGGTATGAACTGGTTCGGGATCGTGCCGCCGACCACGTCATCGACGAACTCAAACCCCGAGCCGCGCGCCAGCGGCTCGATCCGCAGGTACACCTCGCCAAACTGCCCGGCCCCGCCGGTCTGCTTCTTGTGGCGATGATGCCCTTCGGCGGGCCGCGTGATCGTCTCGCGATAGGGAATGCTTGGCGGACGCGTCTTGACGGCCACGCCGTAGCGCTCGGTCATGCGCTCAATCATGGCGCGCAGGTGCAGGTCGCCCATGCCGTACAGCACGGTTTCATTGAGACTGCTGACGTGCTCGACGCGCACGCAGGGATCCTCGATTGACAGCTTGTGCAGGGCCTCGGCCAGCTTGTGCTCGTCGCCGCGCCGTTCCGGCTCGATCGCAAGCCCCAGCATTGCCGGCGGATACGCGATCGGCTTCAGATGGAAATTGTCCTCGTCGTGGGAGTCGTGCAACACGGCGTCGAAATGCAGTTCATCGAGTTTCGCCACGGCGCAGATGTCGCCCGGCACCGCCAGCTGCATGTCGCCGTGTTCCTTGCCCTGCATCTGGTACAGGTGCGCAATCTTGACGGGTTTTCTCGCGTCGCCGACAAACAGCTGGGCGCCACTCTTGATGGTCCCCTGATGGACCCTGAACAGTCCCAGCTTGCCGACGAAGGGATCCATGATCACCTTGAAGACATGCGCGATCGCATGACGGGAGGAATCCGGTGCGATCTCCACGCGCTCGGCGCTATCGCCTTCGCCCTTCATGAATGGCGGCGGATTTCCTTCCGCGGGATTCGGCATCAGGCGTGCCAGAATCTCTAGCAGCTCGGGGATGCCGGCACCGGTCTCCGCCGAAACAAAGCACACAGGGATCAGGTGGCCCTCGCGCAATGCCTTCTCGAACGGGTCATGGAGCTGTTCCGGCTGTAATTCCTCGCCCTGCTCCAGGTACAGGGCCATCAGCTCGTCGTCCACCTCGACGACCTGGTCGATGATCTCGGTGTGGGCATCGCTCACCGAGGAAAAATCGGTGGATTCACCCTTATTGTGGAAAAAGCAATCGATAACCTTGCTGCCCCCGGCAGCCGGCAGGTTGACCGGGAGGCATTCGCGGCCGAATTGGTCGCGGATCTCCGCCAGAGTGCCCTCGGTATTCGCATCGCGGGCGTCAATCTTGTTGACGACGATGACCCGGCAAAGGCCGCGCTCGCGAGCGACATCCATCATCCTCTGGGTCATCGCCTCGACGCCGCTGACCGCGCTGACGACGACCGCCGCCGTCTCAACCGCCTCCAGGATCGGGAGGGTGCGGCCTATGAAATCAGGGTAACCGGGGGTGTCGACCAGGTTGACATGCGCCCCACCGGTCTCCAGCCAGCAGACCGTGGCGTCGATGGAATGCTGCAGACGCCGGGCCTGCGGGTCATGGTCGCAGACCGTTGTTCCGCGGGCCAATTCACCCTTGGCGCGGATCGCACCGGCGCCGAACAGGAGCGCCTCTGCCAGCAGGGTCTTGCCCACCCCTGCATGGCCTACCAGGGCAATATTTCGAATTTCAACGGTCGCTCTGGTCATCTATTTCCCCGCATTTTCGCGCTGCCTGCGCGTTTTTTGAAAAGGATAGCACCGATACCGGCGACTTGCGCCCTGCCGGCTTGACGGGCAAACTCAGGCTCAACGGGCCATTAGACAACGGCAAAGGCCCGGCGGGGGAATTTCATGGCGGTTTCGGTCAAGGGCGACAGTGCGGATCCGATGGTCGAGCCGAATGTCATTCCGCTCGTCGACATCATGCTCGTGTTGCTGATTATCTTCATCATCACGATTCCGGTGATGACGCACGCGGTGAAGATAGACCTGCCACGCGACAATCCGAATCCGCCGACCGAAGAGCCCGTGGTCATGAAGATCTACGTCGAATTCGACGGCACGATTCTCTGGAACGGGACCGCCATCGATCATCCCACGTTCCGGGACTACGTCGCGATCGAAAACGCCAAGGATCCGCAGCCGGAGATCCACGTGGACGCCGACCGGCGCACTCCCTACGTGTACGTCGCAAATGTGCTATTTACGCTACAGCGCGGCGGCCTGCAGAAGGTAGGCTTCGTATCGGGTGAAGCACCTCCGACATAGCGCTGCACTGGTGATCCGGCTCCGGGCCGGCTGAGCGATACCGCACAAGGGGCCGGCAATGCTGGCCTTTTTTTGCTTCGGGAGATTCTGTCCATGAATCGCCTGGTCCCTGCCTTGGTTGCGCTCACGGCCCTGCTGGCCGCGCCCCAAACCGGCCAGACGCAGGAGAACGGCGCGCACAGCTACGAATTGCCGAACCTGGACATCTTCGAGCTCGACATCCCGCCGGCCTGGGATGAGACGATTGACCAGCCTGCCGACGGCGGGCCCCCGACCATCCAGCTGCACCCGAGGGAG
>JAOUGR010000140.1 GCA_029857655.1 Gammaproteobacteria bacterium
CCTGCAATTGCTGGCGGACGGCCGCTCCAACAAGGAGATCGCCGCGCGCCTCGGACTGTCGCCCAATACCGTGAAGACCCACGTCGCACGCCTGTTCGAGAAGCTTCGGGTCGCGCGGCGGACGGAGGCAATCCTGCTCGCCCGCGAGCTCGAGATCATCCCGTAGGGAAGTCGGGCAGCCGCATTCCGGGGTGCCCAGGCCGCAATCACCCTTTCGGGCGATGGTGTAGTGGGGTCGCCTCTTGTGTAATGTCGGCACCCCGTACCAGGAGGGATTCCGATATGGCTCGCATCATCCTGATCTTCGGCATTGCCGCCGGCCTGATCGTCACCGTGCCCATGGACCTGATGCTGGCACATGCCGAGCATGACAGCGCAGCCACGTCGCTGTTCACGGGCTACCTGATGATGGTGCTCGCGCTCAGCATGGTGTTTTTCGGCTTGAAGCGCCTGCGCGACCGCGAGCTGGGAGGTGCGATCCGCTTTGCTCCGGCGTTGCTGGCAGGCCTCGGGATCAGCGCAGTAGCGGGCGTGATCTATGTTATTGGCTGGGAGATCACGCTCGCGGTCACGAATTTCGAATTTATTGATTCATACAGTACGGCCACGATCGAGGCGGCACGAGCCAAGGGCGCATCGGCGGCCGACATTCAGGCCGTGATCGCGCAGATGGACGAGTTCCGCCGGCAGTATGCGAACCCGTTTTTCCGGCTGCCGATGACCTTCATCGAGATCTTTCCGGTCGGGGTACTGATCTCGCTGATTTCGGCAGCGCTGCTGCGCAATAGCCGCTTCCTGCCCGCGCGGACACCCGCGAGCATCCGATAAGATTCGCCACTGTCGATTGCCTTCCTGCGCCGCGTGGACCACCCGTGGCACACATCCAGCTAGGGCGCCTTGGCGAACGAGAGGACTTTCGACTCGGCATCCGCGCCGGCTGCCGCGGCCGCTGGCTCGTCGCCCATCCGCACCAGCTTGCCGTCGACGGTGGCGCCGCAATCCAGTTTCATCGTGCGGTAGGTGATGTTGCCGGTAACGCGCGCGCCGACCTGCAGTTCGAGGAAATGATCGACCTCGAGATCTCCTTCGATACGACCGTTGATCAGCGCATCGTGGGTCTTGACCGTACCGACGATGACACCCTTTTCGCTCAGGACCAGGAGGCCACGATCGTCCGGCTTGCCCAGAACATTTCCGTCGACCCGTCCGTCGATCCGCAGCCCACCAGCGAAGATCACGTCGCCTCGGACGCATGTGTCGTGAGCCAGAAGGCCCGCCAGCCGGCTGACATCGATGGCCATGGTGTTCTTCTTTCGAAACATGGATCTGTCCTCGGGTGTCGTGTGTGAATCTACTCAACGATCTTGTCGGGTGCCTTGCGGACCATCAGGAATTTCACCTGTCCATTGAGCTCCGCGACCTGCGCATTCAATGCCGCCGCTTGCTGCTCGAGTTCAAGGCGAGTTGCGCTCTCCACGGCCAGTTTCATCTTCAGCCGCTCGACCTCGGCGGCGAGTAACTCCCGTTCCTCGTGCAACGCGGCGAGATTACGTGCAGTTGCATAGAGGTCTCCCGCGAAACGGTAGCCTCCCGCGACAAGCAGCAGCAATGCCATGCCGACGGCAATCCGCCAACGCCGCCTGCTTTGATGCGGCGCAGTGGGTTCGAATCTCGCGCTTGTGAGCCAATTTGTGTCGATGCGGCGGTCCTCAACAGGCGGGAATCAGAACTCGTCGCTTCCGATATACAGGCGCGGCTGCACCGGCGTCCCGTCGCGCAAGATCTCAAAGTGGAGATGCGCGCCGGTGGAGCGGCCGGTCGAGCCGACCATTGCAATCGGCTGGCCGGGCAGCACGATGTCGCCGACCCGTACCAGAATCCGCGATGTGTGACCGTAGCGAGTGACGAGACCATCACCGTGGTCAATCTCGACGGTCCTGCCGAATGCACCGTACGGACCGGCGCGGCGAACTCGTCCGCCGGCGCTGGCCAAAATGGGTGTACCGAATGGTGCGACGTAGTCGATGCCGGCGTGCCGGGCGAGGTGCCGAGTGAACGGGTCGATCCGGCGGCCGAAGCCGGATGAAATCATGACGCCGGGAATCGGTGCCCGGCTGGGAAATGCCATCTGGTCGAGGTCGCGCCGTGCGACCATCGAGGCCACCTTGTCGAGAGTCGCCTCTGCGTGGTCGAGGCTTCGATCGAGCCCAGGAAGCGATGCTCCGGTGCCTGAACCAGCGCCAAATTGTGGTTCGAGCAGCGGGCCGCCCGCAGGCTGTCCGGCGACCGTAGCCGGAGAATCCGCCGCGTCTGCAGTCGCCGGCGGTGTCGTACCGATGCGTGCGGCCAGGCGGTCGGCTGCGGCCTCGAGCCGAATCAAACGGCCGGACAGACTCCCGATCTCGTGGATTAGTGTCTGGCTCCCGGGCTGCGCAGGATCCAGATTCGCAATTACGCGCGCCCAGCCATCGTCAACGTGCGAGGCACCGCCGAGTTGGAAACCGAGGACGAAGCCACCGAGTAAACCGACCAGCGCCAGCGCGCCCGCCGCGACCGCGAGTGCACGCATCGTCAGAGTACGCATCCTGGAGCTGGCCAGGGTGCTGGCTGAGACAATCACTATTGCCATTTTGCGGTCCTCATGGCTCGCCAGGGCCACAGTCGGCAATGCCTTAACAACGCGGCCTCGATATCTGGGTTGCCGCGGTGCCAGCAATAGCTGACAACATGATGCTGTCAGGCCCCGGTGCAGGGCAATGTGACGAACGCCGCAATGTCGGAAACGTCAGTCGGCAACATCCGCGCCAGGGCCGTCGATCTCGGCAGGCGGACTATCTGACGCAATTTAGTGTGACGGAAGTCTCACCCCGGAAAGCCGTCGCCATATCGGGATCCGGCGCCAGGAGTTCCGGTGCCGCACACAGAAATAATTGAAACAATGGTGGCCAGGGGTGGAATTGAACCACCGACAGGCGGATTCTCGGTCCGAGGCTGATATTTGCAACATTAACTAAGCCGGTTGGAAGCATGCTGCACATCGGGTGAAGCGTCTACTGGTCCAGGTGTCGGCGCACCCGAGCCGCAATGGGAAGGCCGCTTGAAATTCCCGTACCTTGATATGATCTGCGCATGGTGATGATTTCGCCCATTCGCCCGTCTTGATTTGGCCTGAAAGGCACGCCATGAGTTACACGCTGCCCGAGTTCCTCGCCCACGCCCTGGCCCTGGAACAAGAAGCCGCCGAGCGCTACCTGGAACTTGCCGACATGATGGAGGCGCACCGCAACGATCCCGTCTCCGCCGTGTTTCGCGATATGCATCGCTTTTCGCTGATGCATCACGAGGAAATCCGCAAGCGGGTGGGCGACATCGAGTTGCCGCAGCTCAAGTCCTGGCAGTACCGCTGGAGCAGCCCGCCCGAGAAGGGCGGAGAGGAAGCTTTCGACTACATGCTGGAGACCTACAACGCGCTGCGTTACGCGCGCGAGAACGAGCTGCGCGGGATGGAATACTACAGCTCGGTCGCCGCGGAAGCGGGCGACCCGGAGCTTGCGCGCCTGGCGAGGGAGTTCGCCAACGAGGAGACCGAGCACGTCGCCGCGCTAGACGACTGGATCGCGAGAACCCCGAGGCCTTCGACGACTTGGGAGGAGGATCCCGATCCGCTTCCACCCTCAGGTTGAGCAGTTCGGGTATTCGGCTATTTGGGCGGCCGGTCTGTGAATTCCCAAGACAGAGGTGGAATTGAACCACCGACACGCGGATTTTCGGTACGAAGGAGTGGCCGGTCCGGCGCGAGCAAGCTGAAGAAACCCAAGGGCCTTCGCCGCCGGCGACCGAACCGCCCCGCCCGACCGAGCCGATTCCGAACCTCGTCGACCGGAAGGGACCCAGCCGGGCCGCCGGCCAGCGTCCGAGTTCGGCCAACTCCTGCCGTTCCTGGATGAATGACGAACGGTGAAAATGCCTCAGAACTGGGCATTCGTAATGACTTGGCTCACCCAATGCGAAAGGAGCGCTAGCGACTGTGGCAGTCGGGTGCAGCCATTTGTTATGCGCCGGTTTCATCGCGACCCTGCGACCGCAGTGCCATAAGTACCTGCGGGCGGCGAGCGCGCATCTCTTCTTTTCGGACCAGCCCGACATAAGAAAACGGGGTCCGGCACACCTGGCCCGAACCCCGTCTTAAGCTAATATTTTCCTGCACTGCCCTGTCGCAGCGCCAGAACAAGTGCCCGGCTTACTTCAGATCAAAGCGATCGTTCTGCATTACCTTGGTCCATGCGGCGACGAAGTCATTGACGAACTTGTCATGCGCATCATCGGCTGCATAAACTTCTGCAACGGCACGTAGCTCCGAGTTTGAACCGAACACCAGGTCGACCGGTGTTGCCGTCCACTTGACCTTGCCGCTGGCACGATCCTTACCTACATACAGACCCTCAGCCTCGGAGGACTTCTCCCAGACTGCGGACATATCGAGCAGATTGACAAAGAAGTCGTTGGTCAGAGTACCGGGATGAGCGGTGAATACGCCATTCCTGGAGCCATCCGTGTTGGCGCCCAGTGCGCGCATACCACCCACCAGCACGGTCATTTGCGGCACCGTCAGGTTCAGCACATTGGCACGGTCGACCAGCGCATCGGCGGGCGAGAGCCTGGCACCTTTGCTGTAGTAGTTGCGGAAGCCATCTGCCTTCGGCTCCAGCAAGGCGAATGACTGGACATCGGTCTGCTCTTGCGTGGCGTCCGCACGACCCGGCTTGAACGGTACCGTGACGCTGTGCCCGGCATCGCTGGCGGCCTTCTCGATGGCGACGGCACCACCCAGCACGATCATGTCGGCCAGTGATACCTGCTTGCCGCCCGCGTGCGCCTTGTTGAAGTCAGCCTGAATCTTCTCAAGACCCTTCAGGACATTTGCCACCGTCTGCGGATCATTGACCGCCCAGTCTTTCTGCGGAGCCAGGCGCAAGCGGCCACCATTGGCACCACCGCGCATGTCGGTACCGCGGAAGGAAGCGGCGGCTGCCCAGGCGGTGCGGACCAGATCAGACACGGACAGCCCCGAGGCCAGCACATCTTTTTTCAGGCTGGCCACATCGCTGGCGTCGATCAGCTTTGTGTGATCAGAAGCCGGCACTGGATCCTGCCAGATCAGCGCATCGCTCGGAGCCTCTGCACCGACATAGCGGGCACTCGGACCCATGTCGCGGTGCGTCAGCTTGAACCAAGCACGGGCAAAGGCGTCATTGAACGCATCCGGGTCCTTGGCGAACCGCTCGGTGATCTTGCGATAGGCCGGGTCTTCCCGCAGCGACAGGTCGGTGGTCAGCATGACAACCGGATTGCGCTTGCCTGCAACGTGGGCATCGGGTGCCAGCTGGTGCAGGGACTCATCCTTCGGAATCCACTGGACCGCACCGGCCGGGCTCTTCGTCTGCACCCATTCAAAGGCCAGCAGATTCTGCAGGTAAAGAGCAGTCCACTGCGTAGGTGTCGGGGTCCAGGCGCCCTCAAGACCACTGGTGATCGTGTCTTCGGCATTGCCCTTGCCGCACTTGCTGGTCCAGCCAAAACCCTGCGCCTCGATGCCGGCAGCGGCCGGCTCGGGGCCGGTGCAATCACCGGGATTGTGGGCGCCATGGGTCTTGCCCAGGGTGTGGCCACCGGCGATCAGCGCGACGGTCTCCTCGTCATTCATGCCCATGCGGCCAAAGGTGTCGCGGATGTCATGCGCAGCGGCAAGCGGATCACCTGTGTGGCCGGTCGGACCTTCCGGGTTGACGTAGATCAGGCCCATCTGCACAGCGGCCAGTGGATTTTCGAGATCGCGCTTGCCACTGTAACGTTGGTCATCAGCCAGCCATTTTTTCTCGGTGCCCCAGTACACATGGT
>JAOUGR010000142.1 GCA_029857655.1 Gammaproteobacteria bacterium
CCGGCTCCCGCCAGGCTCTCATCGATCATCGGCAGCAGCCGTTCGATGTGCTCGCGCGAAGCGAGCTCCGGGACGACGCCGCCATGCGGCCGGTGCAGCTCGATCTGGCTCCACACTTGATTCGCCATAAGGCCGCGCTCGCCGTCGTAGACGGCAACCGCGGTCTCATCGCAGGAGGTTTCAATTCCGAGCACTCTCATGACGCTAGTCTTTTGATTTTCCGGGGGCAGATCACTACAATTCCGGGCCCTTTCCCCGGGGCAGCTTCGGGGAGTCGCCCATTGAGACGAGGTTTGAATGCCGAGCGTCCGTATCCGCGAGAACGAGTATTTCGACGCCGCGTTGCGCCGTTTCAAGCGCGCCTGCGAAAAGGCCGGCGTGCTGACTGAACTGCGTCGTCGTGAATTCTACGAGAAGCCGACCCAGGAACGGAAACGCAAGAAAGCAGCGGCGATCAAGCGGCACCTGAAGCGCTCCACGCGCGACGGCGGCACCCGCACCGCCACCCGCTGATCCCGGGATGAGCCTCAAGGCCCGCATCACCGAAGACATGAAGACTGCGATGCGCTCGGGCGAGAAGGATCGCCTGTCGTGCATCCGCATGCTGCAGGCGGGCATCCAGCAACGCGAAGTGGACGAGCGGATCACGCTCGATGATGCGCAAGTGCTCGCCGTCATCGACAAGATGATCAAGCAGCGCCGCGAGTCGGTCGTGCAGTTCGAGGCCGGCCATCGCGCCGATCTGGTTGCCAAGGAATCGGCCGAGATCGCCTGGTTGGCGCAGTACCTTCCCGCGCAACTCGGCGATGCTGAACTCGAGGCGCTCATCCGCGAGGCAATTGCCGCCACCGGCGCTGCATCCATGAAAGAGATGGGCAAGGTCATGGGCGTGCTGAAACCGAAGGTCCAGGGCCGCACCGACATCGGTGCGCTCTCGGCGCGCATCAAGACCGCGCTCGGCGGCTGAACCCATGAGCCCCAGCAGGGTTCCGGAGGGCGAGACGCGCGGCTTCATCGTTCCAATCGGTGGCGCCGAGAACAAGGAAAATGATCCGCGCATCCTCGAGCGCTTCGTGCGTGTCTCGGGTGGCGAGGATGCCGACATCGTCGTGATCCCGACCGCGAGCCGCGCACACGAGACCGGCCCGCGCTACGAGCAGCTGTTCCGGGACCTCGGCGCCCGGGATGTCACCGTCATGGACTTCGACACGCGGCGCGACTGCCAGGAACGCGGGCGGCTCGAACGTCTTGGCAATGCTACCGGCATATTCTTCACGGGCGGCAACCAGCTGCGTCTGACCACGCTGCTGGGCGGCACGCCGGTTGCCAAGCTGATCCGCACACAGAATGCCCGCGGCGTCACCGTCGGCGGCACCAGCGCGGGCGCCAGCATCCTGTCGGAGCACATGATCGCGTTTGGTGACGACGGTTCGTCGGCGATTGCAGGCAGCGTGCGGCTCGCACCGGGCCTCGGACTCACCAATCGATTCATCATCGACCAGCATTTCCGCCAGCGCGACCGCCTGGGCCGCCTGATCACGGCGCTTGCCTACAATCCCTTCGCAGTCGGCATCGGCCTCGACGAGGACACGGCTGCATTCATCGGGCCCGACGAGACACTCGAGGTCGAGGGCAGCGGCGGCATCACGGTCGTGGACGCTTCGAAAGTCACATTCTCGTCGGTCGACAGCGCAGCCGAAGGCCAGCCGATCTGCATCCTTGGTCTCGTCGTTCACTTGCTGGCCGCGGGCGCGACTTTCAACCTGCACACAAGGGTCGCCTCAACCGGCAGCCACTAGCCATGCGTATTCTCGACCGCTCCGTCTACGTCGGGCCATCGCATTTCGCGCATTTCCCGGTTATCCGGCTCGAACTGGATCTCGGACAACTCGAGGCCTGGCCGACCGGCCGACTCGGCAAGTCCTTCGTCAATGGGCTGGTCGAGGCGTTGCCGGGTCTCGCGGAGCACGGCTGTTCCTATCAGGAACCGGGTGGCTTCATCCGTCGCATGAACGAGGACGATGGCACCTGGCTCGGTCACGTGCTCGAGCATGCCGCTCTCGAACTGCAGAATGTCGCGGGCGAAGATGTCAGCTTCGGCAAGACCAGGAGTCTCGACCGGCCGGGGCATTATTCAGTTGTATATGAATTCGCCGAACGCGAGGAAGGCATCGCCGCAGGCGAGCTGGCCCTGAGGCTTCTTTGCTCGCTGCTACCGGACGCGATTCGCCCGGCCGACACGGTGCCGGCTGGCTGGAGCTGGCCGACGGCGCGCGACGAGTACATCCGTTATGCGCAACGGCGCGCACTCGGCCCTTCGACTGCGTCGCTGGTGCAGGCGGCCGAGAATCGCGGCATTCCGTGGCTCAGGCTGAACAACCAGTCGCTGGTCCAGCTGGGGCACGGCCGTTACCAGCAGCGCCTGCAGGCAACGGTCACGGGCCGCACGCCGCATATTGCGGTCGAGCTCGCGAGCGACAAGGAAGAAACCAATCGTATCCTTGGATCGCTCGGCCTTCCGGTGCCGCGCCAGGAAATGGTGCAATCCGAACGTGAGGCAGTGCGCGCCGCAAACAGCCTCGGCTTCCCGGTCGTCACCAAGCCCTACAACGGCAATCACGGCCGCGGCATCTCGATCCGGCTCATGGATGATGAAGAAGTCACGCGCGGTTTCCTGGCTGCCCGCGAGCATTCACGCTCGGTAATCGTCGAGACCTATCTCGAGGGCGACGACCATCGGTTGCTGGTGGTGAATGGCGAACTCGTCGCGGCCACGCGGCGTACGCCGGGTCACGTGGTGGGTGACGGCGCACACAAGGTCGCCGAGCTCATCGAAATCGTCAATCAGGATCCGCGGCGCGGTGTCGGTCATGAAAAAGTCCTGACACGCCTCGAGCTCGACGAACAGGCACAGGCGATGCTTGCGCGTGCAGGGCTTGCGCCAGACTCGGTGCCCGAAGCCGGGCAGAAAGTCTACCTGCGCTCGACCGCGAATCTCTCGACCGGTGGCACCGCAACCGACGTCACCGACGTGATCCATCCGGACAATCGCGACATGGCCGTGCGCGCGATCCGGGCCATCGGTCTCGATGTCGGCGGCGTGGACTTCCTGTCGAAGGACATCACGCTTTCCTATCGCGAGATCGGCGGCGGCATCTGCGAGGTCAATGCGGCGCCCGGATTCCGGATGCATGTCGCGCCCTCCGAAGGCACGCCCCGGGATGTCGCCTCCCCCGTCATCGACCTGTTGTTCCCGCAGGGCGCGCCGTCGCGCGTGCCGATCGCGGCGATTACCGGCACCAACGGCAAGACGACCACGGCACGCATGCTGGCGCACATATTGAAGATGGCCGGCTACACGCCGGGCATGACCACGACCGACGGCGTCTATATCGACGGCCAGCGCACTGTGTCCGGCGACATGACCGGCCCGGTATCCGCGCGCATGGTGCTGGCCGATCCGCACATCGATGCCGCGGTGCTCGAGACCGCGCGCGGCGGTTTGCTGCGCGCCGGCATGGGAGTCCCGAGCGTCGATGTCGGCGCGGTACTGAATGTGCAGGCGGATCACCTGGGACTGAAGGGCATTGATACTCTCGAGCAGCTCGCCGAGGTCAAGCGCGTGGTCGTCGAAGTCGCGACCGGTTGTGCCGTGCTGAATGCCGACGACCCGCTGGTGCTCAGGATGTCGGCGCACACCGACGCTGAATTCATCTGCTACGTGACGCTGAATCCGCAGCACACGCTGGTGCGCGAGCACATCCGCGCCGGCGGCCGGGCCTGCGCTCTCGAGGCCGGGGTCAATGGCCAGATGGTCACGCTCTACGACCGCGGCAGCCACATTCCGCTGGTCTGGACCCACCTGATACCGGCGACTCTCGAGGGCCGCGCGACGCACAACGTCCAGAACGCGATGTTCGCCGCATCGATCGCATTCTCGCTCGGCGTCAAGCTCGACGCGATCCGCCAGGGCCTGCGCACATTCGATACGACATTCTTCCAGGCGCCGGGCCGCATGAACATCTTCGACGAGCACCCGTTCAAGGTGCTGTTCGACTACGGGCACAATGCGCACGCAGTCTCCATGCTCGCCGATCTTGCCGGCCGTCTCGATGTCACCGGGCGGCGCATCGTCGTGCTCGCCGGACCGGGCGACCGGCGCGACGAGGACCTGCGCGCGATTGCACAGGCGGTTGCGGGTCGTTTCGATCATTACATCTGCCGCCGCGACGACAACCTGCGCGATCGCGCGAGTGATGAAGTGCCGCGCATACAGGCCACGGCGCTGGTGGCCGCGGGCGTCAAGAAATCCGCGATCTCCGTGATCCCGGACGAGCAGGAGGCGATCGAGGCGGCGCTTCGCATGGGCCGGACAGGCGACCTGCTGCTGATTTTTGCCGATGCGCTGGTGCGCTCCTGGAAGCAGATCATCCGCTTCCGGCCGGAGGGCGCGGCGGAACCGGCGGCAGCGCAGGCGCCGGAATCGGTCGTTTCCACGCCGCTGACCGAGGCGGCTCCCGAGAGCCTGGCGCCGCTGTCTCTCGACGGGCTGATCCGCGATGAGCGCGGCATCCGTTATGCGCCGGAGGCGTCCGACTGATCGGGTCAGCGGCAGCGCCGTTTACCGACTCGCGGCGACTGATCGGCCATAACCGGTTTTTCGACGGCCCCGGCGCCGTGCTCGAATCCGCGGCCGCAGATACCGATGCCGCGCTTCTGGATGCCTGGAAAGCGCGCGTGCAGCGCGCAAAAAAGAAACTCGCCTGGCCCGAGGCTGCCGTCGTCGCGGTTCCTCATGCCGCGGGCGCATCGCTCGCGCTCGCAGCAGCGCCCGACCAGCTCATCACGGCAACCGAACTCAACGAATGGGCCCTCGCCGCGTCGCTCATGGAACGCGACCCGTCGCGCGAGGCGGAGCTGCTCGCCGCGCTTGCCTTTGAGCAACCCGACGCGATCGAGCCACCCGGTATCGAAGAGGCAGGCGCGCTTGAGCGGCTGGCGGCACGGGCAGCGACCGAAGCGAATCCGCGGCTGCGTGCGTTGCTCCGCGCCGCAGAGGATCGCGCGCTGCCCTGCCTGCAGGACGATGAATTCCTGACCATCGGTGCCGGCGCCGGCGGCCGGACCTGGCCACTCGCCGAACTGTCCGGCGTCACGGATGTGCCGTGGCCACACTTGCGCGCCATACCGATCGCGCTGGTGACCGGCACCAATGGCAAGACCACGGTCGTGCGCTTGATCGCCGCCTGTGCGAAAGCCGCGGGATGGACGGCGGGCCACTGCTGCACCGACGGGCTTTACATCGACGGCGCCAGCATCGAAGCCGGTGATTATTCCGGGCCGGCCGGCGCGCGCACGGTGCTTCGTGATGGGCGCGTCGAGGCGGCGATTCTGGAGACTGCGCGGGGCGGTATGTTGCGCCGCGGGCTCGCCGTTTCACACGCAGACGCCGCCGTCATCACGGGTGTCAGCGCGGATCATTTCGGCGAATACGGCGTGCACGACCTGGACTCGCTCATCGACGTGAAGCTCGCCATCGCGCGTGCGCTCGACCGTAGTGGCCGGCTGATCGTGAATGCCGACGATGGCATGCTCGCGGCGCGCGCGCCCGGCGCCGGCAAGACGCTGGCCTGGTTCGCGCAGGATGCGAATCATGGGCTGCTGGTCGCGCACCGTCGCCGGGGCGGCGCCAGCTGCGGCGTGGGCGATGGGCGGCTGTTGCTCTCGGTCGCAGCAGACGAGCACGATCTCGGCGCCATCGCGTCGCTGCCGCTGACAGCCGGCGGCTTGTCGGCCTTCAACATCGCCAATCTTGCTGCCGCGGCACTCGCCGCGGTCACGCAAGATTG
>JAOUGR010000169.1 GCA_029857655.1 Gammaproteobacteria bacterium
CGCTGGTCGACGAAATCGCCGCAAGACCGATCGAGCGCGCGTCCTGCCGCACTTCGTCTACGTCCGTATAGCCAATACTCAGCACGGCATTGCCGCGGCCATCCGCGAAGTTGCCGCCCATCGTGAAATCGATGCGCTTTTTCTTCGCGTCGGATTCGCCTGAGACACCGTAGGACGACGAAATATCCACGCCCTCGAAATCGCGCCTCAACACGAAATTGACTACGCCTGTGATCGCGTCCGCCCCGTACACCGCGGATGCACCGCCAGTCACGAGGTCGACCCGCTCAATCAGCGCAACCGGGACGCTGTTCGTATCAACCCGGCCGCTGAGGTCGAACGGCACAAGGCGCCGACCGTCCACGAGCACGAGGGTTCGTTGCGGACCAAGGCCACGCAGATCGATCGTGGCGCCGCCGCCCGAGCCATTGTTGGTGCCAGGACCGATGGCCGGATATGCAGACGGCAGATTCCTGAAAAACTCCTCGATCGCTACCGGTTGGCTCAAGGCGATTTCTTCGCGGCCAACCGAGTTAATCGGGCTGTTCGACGTCAAGCCGGGTGTCGTTATGCGCGTGCCCGTGACGACAACTTCACTCATCCCCTCCTGCGCCATTACCTGGGGCGCATACACTACGGCCGCCGCGGCGGCCGCCAATGTCAGGTGTACGGCCCGCCGAGTCAGATAATTGCTTCGCATTTTGAAGTCTCCTGTTTCTTGTGGGCGGGAAAATCGGTCAGCTATCAACCCAGCCACGTGAATTTGATCCGCACCGATTACATTAGCAATGAGTATTTGTACTGATACAACAAGTCACTCGAAATGATTTAGGTCAATTCACGCCGATTTAGAATGAGTTTTAGTTAAAATGAAGCTGGTTGTAGCGACGAAGCAACATACCGATTTGCTGGCACGCCGGTGCCCGGGAAGTGTTCGCCCCGCATAATCTGCCGGTACCCCCTGGCGCGTGGAAACCCTGGTGAATCACATACTTCAAGCGCGAGCCTGGCTGCCGCAGGAAGCGATCCGTCGCAAGCGCGACGGCGAGACGCTCGGCGCCGACGATCTGCGCGCGCTGGTGCGCGGCATGGCCGACGGCAGCCTGGCGGACGCACAGGTCGCTGCAGTCGCGATGGCGGTCTATTTCCGCGGCATGACGCCCGCCGAATGCGCCGGACTCACTCTCGCGATGCGCGACAGCGGGGAGACCTTTGATTGGCGCAACGAATCGCTGCCAGGACCCGTACTCGACAAGCATTCGACCGGCGGTATCGGCGATCTCGTGTCACTGGTGCTCGCGCCGATGCTCGCGGCCTGCGGCGCCTGGGTGCCGATGATCACCGGCCGTGGACTCGCGCATACCGGCGGCACGCTCGACAAGCTGGAAGCGATTCCCGGATATTGCTCGCGGCCGGAACCGGAACTCGTGCGCGGCACGCTGCGCAAGACCGGCGTCGTGATGATCGGTGCCGGCACGCGGCTCGCGCCGGCCGACCAGCGCCTCTATTCGATCCGCGACGTGACGGCGACCGTCGACTGCATACCATTGATCGTCGCGTCGATCCTGTCGAAGAAGCTGGCGGCCGGATTGGACGCGCTCGTGCTCGACGTCAAGACCGGCAATGGCGCCGTGATGACAGACCCCGCTCTTGGCCGCGAACTGGCAATTCGCATGATCGACACCGCGGCAGAGGCGGGCCTGCGCGCGTCGGCATTCCTGACCGACATGTCCGAGCCGCTGGCGCGTTCCGCGGGCAATGCGCTGGAAGTGCACGAGACAATCAGGATTCTGCGGGGCGAGCCCGCGGATTCCCGGCTGCTGGAAATCACGCTCACGCTCGGCGCGGAAGTCATGGCGCTTGGCGGTCTCGCGGCGAACGCGTTCGAGGCGAGGGCGGCGCTCACGAAATCGCTGGCAAGCGGCGCTGCGGCCGAGCGATTCGCGCGGATGGTCGCGAGCCTCGGCGGGCCGGTGGATCTCATCGAGCAACCAGATCGCCATCTGGCCGCGGCGCCGATCATCGTCGACGTTCCGGCGTCACGCGACGGATTTGTCACCGCGATCGACACGCGCAGACTGGGTCTGGTTGTGGTCGCGCTCGGCGGCGGCCGCACCGCGCCCGGGCAGACGATTGATCCTGCCGTGGGCCTGGACAGGCTCGCCGCGCTCGCACAGCCGATTCGGGCCGGAATGCCGCTCGCAAGGGTGCATGCGGCCAGTGCGGATGCTGCGCGCGGAGCAGCAGCTGCGGTTACAGCTGCATATGTGATTGGCGAAGCGCCGGCTGCGCGCTCGCGGCTATTCGAGCGGGTTGAAGGCCGGGGCTAGGACGCGCGGCGCGGCCGGAAGTGCCGCGCGGGCTTTGCGGCACGCCGGGCCGGAGATGCATGCTCCATTCGCTGCACCGGCGCGGCATGATCAGTGCGTGCGAATGCGGGCGTCGGCGCGAATGGCACGGCCTGGCGCATTGTCCTCTCGATATCCCTGAGCAACGAAGTCTCGTCTTCGGACACGAGCGACACTGCATGCCCGTCGTTGCCGGCACGCGCCGTGCGGCCGATGCGATGCACGTAATCCTCGGGCACATGCGGCATGTCGAAATTCACGACCTGCGGCAGTTCCCGGATATCGAGTCCCCGTGAGGCGACTTCGGTCGCAACCAGCGCCGTGAGTTTTCCGGCCTTGAAGTCGGCGAGTGCGCGCGTGCGTGCGGCCTGGCTCTTGTTGCCGTGAATCGCCGCGGAGCGGATTCCAGCCCGTTCGAGTTGCTGGGACAAGCGATTCGCGCCGTGCTTGGTGCGGGTGAATACCAGCGCCTGGTGCCAGCGGCCTTCGCCATTGGCGCCGTTCTGGAACAGGTGCACCAGCAGGTGCCGCTTGTCATCTTTGGCAACGCGAAACGCGCGCTGCACGACTTTTTCCACCGTGCTGTTCGGGGGTGTTACTTCGACCTGCACCGGCTTGACCAGGATTCGTGCGGCGAGAACACGTATATCCGGCGTGTAGGTTGCCGAGAACATCAGGTTCTGGCGCTGCGCCGGCAGCAGCTTGATGATGCGCTTGATATCGTGGATGAAACCCATGTCGAGCATGCGGTCGGCTTCATCGAGTACCAGGTGCTTCAGTTGCGAAAAATCCACGAAGCCGCGATTCGCCAGGTCGAGCAGCCGGCCGGGTGTCGCAACCAGGATGTCGCAGCCCGAGCGCAGACCTTCGATCTGGGGCTGTTCGCCCACTCCGCCGAAGATCACGCGTGCGCGCAGATTCTTGCGAACCCCATAGGTCCGGATGCTCTCGAGGATCTGGGCCGCGAGTTCGCGCGTCGGCGCCAAGATCAGCACGCGCGGCGCGCGTCCAGCGGCAGCACGCAGGAGCTGCAGCAAAGGCAGCACGAATGCTGCCGTCTTGCCGGTGCCGGTCTGGGCGCCGGCCAGCAGGTCGCGACCGGCAAGAACCGGCGGAATGGCCTCCACCTGGATCGGTGTCGGCGTTTCGTAGCCGCGGTCGGCAACGGCCGAAAGCAGCCCGGGCTCAAGCCCGAGGTCGTTGAATTTCATAGATATTTGGTGGAATCCGAACAGGGTGGAGCGCGCGGACTATACAGGAAAGGCGGCGGGTCCGTGCGAAAGCTTCCAAAGTGCTATCCGTCGCGCGACATGTGAAAATCCGGACATTATGTGGGCGCGACGACCCGCGCCCTGGCGAGATGGAGGTTCCCATGCGTTTCCTTGTCACCGGCCTGCTCGCGCTGTCGAGCCTGGCTATCTCCGGCTGCGGCTATAACACGATCCAGACCCAGGACGAGGCCGTGAAAGCCGCGTGGTCCGAGGTCGTGAACCAGTATCAGCGTCGCGCGGACCTGATCCCGAACCTCGTGAATACCGTCAAGGGCTTTGCGGCACAGGAACAGACAGTGCTGATCGGCGTCACGGAGGCGCGCGCACGCGCAACCTCGATTCAGGTGACTCCGGAAGTGCTCAACGATCCGGAGGCGCTGAAGAAATTCCAGGCCGCGCAGGGCGAGCTGACCAATGCGCTGAAGAGCCTGATCGCCATCAGCGAGAATTACCCGGAACTGAAGTCAGATCAGAATTTCCGCGACCTGCAGGCGCAGCTCGAGGGCACTGAAAACCGCATCACTGTCGCGCGTAACCGCTATATCGAGGCGGTGCAGAATTTCAACGGCACGATCCGGCGGTTCCCGGTCAATCTGACCGCGATGCTGTTCAAGTACGGCGTCAAGGCAAACTTCACGGTCGAGAACGAGGCCGAGATCTCCCGTCCGCCGACTGTGGATTTCGGCACGACGCCGCCCGTTCCGGCCGAGGCGCCGGCGCCGACCAACTGACGTCGCGGCCAAAGCGCCCACGATGATTAGACAACCCGCGCTGCGCCTCGCTGCGCTGGCATCGGCGCTGCTCCTGCTCGCGGCGTTGCCGGGCAGCGGCGCATCGGCGGAGACGCTGCGGCCCCTCCCGCCGCTCACGGCGCGTGTCACGGATTTGACGGGCACGCTCACGCCCGCCCAGCAGGCGCAGATCGAATCGCGGCTCGCCGAGTTCGAATCGCGCAAGGGCGCGCAGATCGCGGTGTTGTTCGTTTCGAGCACGCTGCCGGAGGAGATCGAGCAGTACTCGATTCGCGTCGTCGACGCTTGGAAGCTTGGGCGCGAGAAGCCGGATGACGGGGCGCTGCTGCTGGTCGCCAAAGAGGACCGCAGCATGCGCATCGAAGTGGGCCGCGGCCTTGAAGGTGCGCTCACCGATCTCGTGAGCAAGCGGATCATCGCCGACACGATCACGCCGCTGTTCCGACAGGGGGATTACGCCGGCGGTATCGCCGCGGGCGTCGAGCAGATGATTCGCGTTGTCGACGGCGAGCCACTGCCGGCGCCCGAC
>JAOUGR010000143.1 GCA_029857655.1 Gammaproteobacteria bacterium
TGATCCGGCTCGGGGAACAGGACGCCCATGCGCGCCGCGACGAGCTCAGCTCATTCCTGGGTCTTGGCGCTCACTTTGGCAAGGCGTTGTGACGCACGAGCAATTGCGGGTAGCGCCCTCTGAAATGCGCCGCGAGGCGCTCGGCCAGGTAGACGGAGCGATGCTGGCCGCCGGTGCAGCCGATCGCGACGGTCAGATAACCGCGATTAGCAGCCTCGTAATCCGGGATCCGGCCTTCGAGGAAACGCGCGAGGTCGTCCGACATGCGGTGCACCTGGGGACTTGCCTCGAGGAACGCGACGACCGGCCCATCGCGCCCGGTCAGCGCCTGCAACGTGGGCTCCCAGTACGGATTCGGCAGCGTGCGCGCGTCGAACACGAAATCGGCGTCACCTGGCGTGCCGTGCTTGAAGCCGAATGACTCGAACAGAATGGACAGCCGGCCCTCTCCCTGCGGCTCGACGCGCTGGACGATCAGGTCGCGCAGCTCATGGACACTCATCCGAGAGCTGTCGATGACGAGATCCGCGCTGTTGATCAGCGGATGCAGCAGGCGGCGTTCCTCCGCAATCGCATCGGACAGGCTGCGGTCAGCGCCTGCCAGCGGATGCCGACGGCGAGTCTCGGCGTAGCGCCGCAGCAGCACCTCGTCTTCGGCGTGCAGGTACACGATATCGCAGCGCAAGCCGGCTTTCGTGAGGTCGGCGACCAGCGCCGGTATCGAAGCAAGATCGCCCGGCCGATTGCGCGCGTCGAGGCCGATCGCCAGGCGGCGATATATCGGTTCCTCGGTCTGCACCGAATGGGCGACCAGGGCCTGCACGAGACCGGCTGGGATGTTGTCGATGCAATACCAGCCCAGGTCCTCGAGCATATTGAGCGCGACGCTCTTGCCCGAGCCCGACAGGCCGCTGACGACAACGAGCCGGATCATGGCTGGCCGTATCCTGGCTGCTGTCGCTTCAGGAAAGCCGGCCGCGCACCACCTCGGCCGCGTGGTGGTCGGTCAGCTTTTCCTTGTGCTTGCGCATGCGCCGGTCGAGCTTGTCCGCCAGCGCGTCGATGGCGGCATACATGTCGCCGTCAATCGCATCCGCATGGATTACCGCTCCACTGACTCCCAGTGTTGCCTCGGCCTTGTGCTCGAGTTTCTCGACCGTCAATATGCAGTGCACGTCGATCACGTGGTCGAAGTGCCGCGCGACGCGGTCCAGCTTCTTTTCGACGTAATCCCGCAAGGCCGGAGTGACATCAATGTGGTGGCCAGTTAGCGTCAACTGCATGGCGAACTCCTTTTTCGTGTTGCGACTCGCCGCCGTTCGCTGGAGGTCGGTATGCCGAGCGCTTCGCGGTACTTCGCAACCGTGCGCCGCGCGACCTGCACGCCGTCGATAGAAAGCATTTCCGCGATCTGGTTGTCGGACAGCGGCTGCAGCGGTGACTCCTGGGCGATCAGCTTGCGGATTTTGGCACGAATCGCGGTGGATGAAACGCCGGCGCCGTCGTCGCCCGTGACCTGGCTCGAGAAGAAATAGCGGAACTCGAACACGCCGCGCGGCGTGTGCAGGTACTTGCCTGTGGTCACGCGCGAGACGGTGGATTCGTGCATCTGCACGGCCTCCGCGATGTCGCGCAGGATCATCGGCTCCATTGACTCCTCGCCGCGGTCGAGAAATGCGGATTGCCGTTCCACGATCGACCGCGCGACACGCAGCATCGTGTCATTACGGATCTCGAGGCTGCGCAGCAGCCAGCGCGCTTCCTGCAACTGCGTGCGAAGCACCGCGTGGTCGGCTTCACGCGTGAGCATCGCGGCGTAGCGCTCATTGAGCTTCACGCGCGGCACCGATGCCGGATTCAGCTCGACGAGCCAGCCCTGCGGCGTGCGGCGCGCGTACACATCCGGCACCACGAATTCGGTACGCGCCGGCTGGATCGTCGAGCCGGGCCGCGGGTGGCAGCTGCGCACCAGCGCGAGCGCGATGTCCAGTTCTTCGCCGCTGCAGCGCATCTCCCGTTGCAAGAGGGAGAATTGCTGTTGCGCGACCAGCTCGAGATGCTGGTGGGCGAGGATAAACGCGGCGTCGAGGCCCGGCGTGGCCGGATCGAGCTGCCGGAGCTGCAATTCGACGCATTCACCGATAGTCCGCGCGCCGACGCCGGGCGGGTCGAACTGCTGGATGACCGCCAGCACCGCCCCGACCTCGGCTTCGTTCGCGATTACTTCCGGGGCAACTGCATCCGCTATCGCCTCCAGCGTTTCGGTCAGGTAGCCGTCATCATTTATCGCATCGATCAGCGCGCGGCCGATCGTCAATGCGGCGGCGGGCAGGTGCGCCATTTCGAGCTGCCAGATCAGGTGGTCCTGCAGCGTCTGGCCAGCTTCGTCCTCGAAGTCCTGCGAGCCATCGCCGCTGCCGGACCAGGGTGTTTCCGACTCCGCTGCCGTCGGCTCGGTCCATTCGTCGCTGATTTCGACGACCGGCTCGTCCGCGCCGGCCGCATCGCCTTCGTTGCGGTCGATTTTCGCCAGGGCCTCGAACGAAGTAGTGGGCTCCAGATCCTCCTCGACCTCGAGCATGACATTCGTCTCGAGCGCCTGCTGGATCTGCGCCTGCAATTCGAGTGTGGGAAGTTGCAACAGCCGTATCGCCTGCTGCAGCTGCGGCGTCATCGTCAACTGCTGGCCGATCCGGAGCTGCAGGGTGGGTTTCATCATGCGCGAGTGTGGCGCCTCGACGCCGCTCGTTCAGAGCCGGAAATCCTGGCCCAAGTAGACCTTGCGGACCTCCGGATTGGCAAGGATCTCGTCGGCAGAACCGGAGGCCAGTATCGTGCCCTGGTTGACGATGTAGGCGCGGCTGCAAATTCCCAATGTTTCCCGGACGTTATGATCGGTGATCAGGACCCCGATGCCGCGCTCCGCGAGATGGCGGGCAATGCGCTGGATATCATGCACGGACAGCGGGTCAACGCCGGCAAATGGCTCGTCGAGCAGGATAAATGCCGGGTCCGCGGCAAGCGCGCGGGCAATCTCGACGCGCCGGCGCTCGCCGCCCGACAGGCTCATGCCGATATTGTCGCGCAGGTGCGCGACATGCAGCTCCTCGAGCAGCCGCTCGAGTGCTTCTTCGCGTGCCCCCTGATCGAGATCGGGGCGCGTTTCGAGTATCGCCATGACATTGTCCGCCACGCTCATGCGCCGGAAAATCGACGCTTCCTGGGGCAGGTAGCCGAGGCCGCGCCGTGCGCGCGCATACATCGGCAGGTGCGTGATGTCTTCGCCATTGATCTCGATGCGTCCGCCGTCGCAGGCAACGAGCCCCACGATCATGTAGAACGCGGTGGTCTTGCCGGCGCCGTTGGGCCCGAGCAGGCCTACGACCTCGCCGCTCTCGATCTGCAGCGACAAAGAGCAGACGACCTGGCGTTTCTGGTAGCTCTTCTCGAGGTTGGTGGCGGTCAGCAGGCTCATTCGGGTTTCTTGGGCGGAAGTGCAGGAGGCGCAGGTTCCGGCTCGCGAGGATTGATCGTGATGACGACCTGCTGGCGCGAAATCACGCGCTGGGTACCGGTGCTATAGACCAGCGTGGGACCGGTGATCTCGTTGCGCCCGTCCGAAAGCCAGGCATCGCCCGCAAGTTCCACGGTGCCGCGGCCGAGATCGTAATCGATGCGGTTCGCGTGCCCCTGTGCAAGATCTGCCTCGTGACGTTGCTCGAATGTCGCCGGCGTCCCGGTCACGGTCGCGCTCTGGATTTCGCCCTTTGAAAAGCGGACGCGCGCAGAGTCGCTCGCCAGTTCGCCGTCAACCAGCTTGATGTGCACCGTACCGCTGAATTCCCAGCCGCTGTCCTCGAAGTCAAGACCGCTGGCCTGCGCCCGTTCGGCGGTGATACGCACCGCGCCCTGTACGATCGAGACATCGTTGAAAACCAGCACGCTGTTCTTGTAGTCGAAGTCGGTTGATCGTGCCTCAACCGTAATGGGCAGCCGGTCGCGATCCTGCGCGTGCGCCGCGCAGGCAGTGGCAACGAGCAGCAGCGCTGCAATGGCGGGCTTACGGGGTAAAAAGGCCATGGACTTCCGATTCCAGCTTCAGTCGACCCGCCTTCAAGTCGACCTGCAGACCGCGCGCATGCATAAGGTGGCGGCCAAACGCGAGTGTGACTGTATCGCGCGTCTCGGCGTGCTCGCCGGCGGTGTCGAGTGTCAGTCGTGCCGTGCGCATTTCGCCGAGCCCGGGCTGGTCGCCGACCCGACCGCTCATTCGCACGTCGCCGGCAAACTCGACCGCTTCCGCACCGCGTGGCACGAGGGCCTCGCTCGACGTGAGGCGCCAGCCCTGGCCCTCCAGAGCCTGATAGTCGACGATCACCTCGCGCACCGTGACTGCACCGCTCAGGGGTTCCTCATTCGCGGTTGCGGCCTGCAGCGCCAGCCTTGGATTCCCGTCGGCGCCGAATTCATCCATCACGATGCCCTTCAGGTAGTAACCAGGCCGTACGGCGTCGGTGACGGGCGCGGTGACTTCGCGGTCGAGCAGGCGCCATTCGAAGAGCGCTGCAATCAGCGCGAGCAAGGCAACCAGCAGCAGCAGACGACCGCTCATTTCTTGCCGCCCCGCGCGGCCAGCAGCCAATCGCAGAATTCGCGCGCGGCGCCTTGCCCACCGGAGGCCCGGGTCACGTGAACTGCTGCGGCCAGCACCGCGGAATGCGAGTCGGCCACTGCGGCCGGCAGGCCGACCAGGGCCATCAATTCGAGATCCGGCGTGTCATCGACCAGGCAGGCGACGTGGCGCGCATCGATATTGGTGCGGGTCAGAAGCTCGTTAAGGGCGCGGGACTTGTCGTTGACGCCCTGCGCGACATCGGTGACACCGAGTTCGCGCATGCGCTCGGTGACGGCGGTCGAGCGCCGCCCGGAGATCACGGCGACGCGGATGCCGGCGGCCATCAGCATCTTGATGCCGTGACCGTCCCGGACATGGAAGGATTTCAAGACCTCGCCGTCCGGCCCGAATAACAGGCGGCCGTCGGTCAGCACGCCGTCGACATCAAACACGACGAGGGCAATATCCGCAGCTGCCGTCACATGACCCCCGCGCGCAGCAGGTCGTGGACATTCAGGGCGCCGACCAGCCGACCCTTGTCGTCCTCGACGAGGAGGGCGTTGATGGCGTGCTTTTCCATCATCAGCACGGCTTCAGCCGCAAGTTCCTGCGGGCCGATCGAACGGCCGCCTTTTGTCATCACATCCGCCATCCGGCTTTTCTCGATGTTGATGCGCCGGTCAAGCGCGCGCCGCAGGTCACCGTCGGTGAAGATGCCGACGACTTTCTGCTTCGCATCGACCACGGCCGTCATGCCGAGGCGTTTGCGCGACATTTCGAGCAGCCCCTCGGACAGCGACGTAGTGGGTCGCACCATCGGCAAATCCTTGCCGCTGCGCATGACGTCGGAAACGTGTAGCAGCAGCCTGCGGCCCAGCTTGCCGCCAGGATGCGAGCGCGCGAAATCGGCCTCCGTGAACCCGCGATGCCCGAGCAGCGCGACTGCAAGCGCATCACCCATCGCGAGTGTTGCCGTCGTGCTCGCAGTTGGCGCGAGATTGAGCGGGCAAGCCTCTGCGGGAACGCTGATGTCGAGGTGCACGTCGGCTTCGCGTCCCAGTGTCGAGCCGGCGTTGCCGGTCATCGCGACGAGTGGCGCACCCATGCGCTTGATCAGCGGCAGTATGGTGAGGATCTCGGCAGTCTCGCCCGAGTTCGAGATCGCGAG
>JAOUGR010000145.1 GCA_029857655.1 Gammaproteobacteria bacterium
ATCTCCGGCCGGAAGTCAGCGTGAAAGTTCTTGCCTATCGGCTCAGTCAAGAAATAGATGCAATTCCTCTGCATGAGATCGTTTACAACGACTCTTCGGGCTTCTTTCATCCCCCTGCAGCCGAACGCCGCGGTTCACGTGCGCCGAGCGAGCGCAGCGAGCGAGGGAACCCTGGCCGAGCAACGCGACGCCAGGGCGTCATGTGCAACCGCTTGTTAGGCACCGCCGGGGTTCGAGTCATATTCGCTCCAGCGCCAAGCGTACGTGACCGTCATGTTGTTTTTCTCGGCGATGTTTTCGATCACGCGCCGAGGGCCCTCAACGCTCCATTCTGACCAGTTGTCCCACTCGCATTTCAGAGTGGCGAGTCCTTTTCTGACGCGAATGCAGTCATAGTCGATCCCCGCATCAAAGCCCTCGTATTTTGAACTGAACTGCCAGCCGTCGGACTTCAGGTGAGCGGCGAGCGTTTTGAACCTTTCTCCCGAGATGTCCTTAATAGTGGCCAAACCGAGCAGCCTAAATCTGAGTTTTGCCACTGCTCGCAGGAAGCGCCCAAGCCATTTCATGCGGTGCCTAACGTGTGGTTAACCTGCGAGCGAACCTGGCGCGGGCCGTGCGCAAGCACGGACCGTGACAGGTTGGTTCGTCAGGTTCAACCATTAGTTAGCCAGCGCGCCCCCGCTGCATTGCGGGGGCATGCCTTCTTGCCATCGGCTCAGCGAGAAAGACAGAAGCTCAACGTGCTCGCCGTTCGCTTCCAGGTACGCATCGAGACCGCGTTCCGGAATGACCAACGTCAGGACGTCCCCGGAAGGAGTTGCACACTCGGCAATGCCTATTTCAGTTCCTTCTTCAAATGTCGGCCGCCGAACTAGCTCTCCTCCCGCGCCGAGAAACTCTGCCAATTCCTCGACCGTGGGGCGTCTGCTCTTGTAGGACGGGAAGTAGATGTGGAGCTTAGAGACCGTGTTCTCATTAGGCGGCACAACTAGATCGAGAACGACGTCCCGAGTGCCAAAGACGCTGAGTTTGGTTTCCCAACTTAGGATTAAGGCGCTGTCTGGAGACGTGTTCCCAGATTCGGAACCTGCCAAGTAAGTTGCCTTCGGAGGACCGAATTCGAGAACCGCTTCGTGAATTGTCGTTGACCCAAGCGTCACGCCGACAACTTCTGGAGGCGTGTGCCCCTCGGGAGCCGCGCCTGCCGCGACTAGCGAATGAGCCATCGCGGCAACGACATAGGTGGCTATGATTGCGTCGCGCATTGTCTTGTCTGGCTAACGCCTGCAATCACCGGGCGGTGACAGGCGGCGAAGTCGGCTGTCACCGCTCCGGTGCATTGCGAAGTTAGACAGCCCGCTCTCAAAAGTTCTCTTCACGGTAGAGTTCCGGGTATAGGTCCCTCAAGACGGTGCGACATCTGTCTGTCTGACTCCGGTCGCCCAACCCGTAGATGTGCTGTTCCGTGCCATGCCGCGTCATCCGGATCTCGTTTGCTCCACCGGTACAACGTCTGATCGTGATCGAAGCAAGTTCCGGCAAGGTATACCGATGCCATCTGGCATCACCATCGTCTTGCAGGATACGCTCGCCGGTTGGGCTGGCCGAGTTCGCCCACGCACGCCGCATGGCGCCATGAAACCCGAGTCCTGCCCATACGCCCGCCTTTACCGTCAGCCAGAGGCTTCGGGGACACGCAATGATTGCATCGGGGGCCAGACAAAGATCCCAATTCTTCAGGCCAGAATGGGAGAACAGGGGGCCTATCGTATCCTTGATCTGCCACGAGCGTTGTATCGAGGACTGCATCGTATTAACTCCTCTTCACAAGTGCGTTCAATCTCCCAGTCTGTCTAACGTTCGCGTTGAGCGGCGCGCGGCCACGAGTACAGGGCATATGTGCGCTCGCTATCGGCGCGTCCGCTCTCGAACGCGGGGTTAGCCGTCATTGCCTGGATTCCTGGCGTCCTTAGTTCTGCCGGTTAGGTTTCTTGTCACTCTTGACGCGTCTGTCCACGGCGGCTCCCAAAAGATATAGCAGGAATGCGTTCATTGCGCATCCAATAAGCAACACGCCTGTTTCGCCTACGAAAGATGCACCCTGATATATCAACCACCACGGAGCTGCGGGCAGATAAAGCAGCAGCGGTGACATATGTGTCCCCGCGCCGCTTATCACAAATAGCGCGAGAGGAACTACAACGACGGCAAAAATCGCGGGTAGCAATACAGCCTTGCGCATTTTATGACGGCTAACGTCCGCGATGATGCGCACCGCACGGAGCGCGTAGCGCCAAGTGAACGGTGTCGCTGTCCATCGCGTTGTTAGGCCATATCATTAGCCTCGAAGCAAGATCCACAAGACACCGAACACCACGGCTATCACTGCCGAGTAGAGGAGCAATCCGTAAGTGCCAAGTGGGTGAATCCAAGAAGCACGCCGATAGTGAACGTCGCACCAGCATCCGGTGAAAGGAACTGCTCCGGGAAAGTGCCGGGTGTGACCGGGACGGCCGCATGTCTGGCAAAAGCCGCAGTAACCGCGCGGCACGCCCAGTGACTCGAAATGGCTTGGGTTCTTCTCCCATATTCCGCAATAGCATCCGCGTTCGTTCATGCCGTGTGATGTGGCCTAACGTTCGCGATGACGCGCGCGAAGCAAGCGCGCGCAGCCGCGCTTGCAAGCGTCGCCGTCCATCGTGCGGTTAGGCTTCACGTCCAGCCACACTCGTGTAGATGCTGCGAACGCTCAGGTTTTTGCTCGTAGACGTCCCCGGTCTCCGGATGCACGAAAGTCCCATTGAGGAGAACGCACATGTCTTGGGGTATTGGTGCGAGTAGACCCTTACGGGGTTTTTGACATTGACGCCAACAGGCGACCCACGTTCCTACGCGTATGACCTCCGGCAACCCGCACAAATATTCGCGTGCGCTCGGGTCGGTAATTTCCTTTGAGTACCAAAACTTAGTGAACGGTCCGAGCAAGGAGCGCTCACAGAACAGCCGATCAAACCTGTCTCGGTAGAGATCTTCTGCCTCTACGATGAGTGGGGCGACCCGTTCCACCAATATCCGATTGAAGCGCTCTCCGTTCGCTATGCCCCCGAAGTACTGAGCTCGATACCCGCTATTCCCGTTGAGGAACTGATCGAACAGCCGCGCGGTGAGGGGGATATTGACCGACGCTCGAAAGTATCCTGGCTTGTCGCGGCATGGCTCTCGGTCCTCAGGTAGCACTCGAAACTCGGCCAGCCTCTGTGCTATTTCACCCGCTAACTCATCTTCGAACGCTAATGGATCGATTGGAGGCGTCCCGTGGCCCCAGACCTCGCGCTCAACAGACTGAAACGCCTTGGCCACAGTTTCCTCGTGAAGCCTAACGTGCTGCGTAACCGGCGCGCGACGGCGACGCGAAGCGGCGCTGTTGCGCGTCCGCGTTGACGCAGAAGTTAGGCTTCACGGTTAGAACTGCCTCTCTTTTGCATTTCCGCGTCAGCATCGGCGTACGCGCGCGTTGTTAGGGTGATGCTGTCGTCGCAGAGGCTTTCAATTTCCTTCGAAACGGCTTCAAGCTCTTTGATCGCCTCCTCTCTTTCGTCCCCTTGGGCATTTGCATCTCCATACTTGAGGAGCAAAAGGTCAATGCGTTGCTGAAGTCGGTAATAACCGGCCCAAGAGCGCTTGTGCTTTGCTGCCTGTTCTGGATCATTCACATACGCATGCACGCCGGTTAATACGGGCGCCAGGACCAATGGAGCAAAGACAACAATGTAGAGAAGCAATGCAATGCCGCCTTGTGGAAAGGTGATGCTACCCTTTCCATCAAGGCCCATCTGACTCGTGATCGTGGCAAAAATGGTGGTGCCGACTACAGCCGAAAGGATAGTTGCGCTGACGCCGAGTTGCGCACCTCGCTTACGATGCCATTCGGCCGATTTTTCGTGAGCGATCGCCCTCTTAGCGACCACCTCCCGGTATTCCTCTGCTGTTGCGAGAATGTCCTTCATTCGTCTGCCCCCTTTAGTAGAACAGGGTATTGATGAAGCCTAACGTCCCGCATTACCGGCGCGCGCTGCCCTTGCGCGCGTCCGGGTACATGCGGTTGTTAGAGCGCAATCTTCCGGCTTCACGTATCAGCTTTCAATCGTAACAACGTGCGCCTGGATCTTTCCGTCAACAGCGCCCGTGCCAAACCGCTTCGCGATAGCCCCTGAGGCGATGTCGGTCGCCTCGCCAAGTCGCGAGGCATCCCGAGTCTCGATCTCATTTCTTAGGGGTGTGCCTTGGCAGTACGCGATCGCCGGGATCCGGGGGGATGCTGCCCGACTGCGCGCCGCAACCGTGTCGATTCTGGGTGAGCCGCTGAATCCACCAACTCCAAGATCTCGCTTAATAGTGCGATGGTCGTGATAACCGTGAGGGGTACGGGCCAGGAAGCGTGGGGGATCCTTGGGAAAGACGGATTCGAGCGCAGTCGTCACGGTGTCCGCGAATTCGTTTTCCTCGATCCGATCCCACACATTGAAGATAAGGACGCCTCCCGGCCTTAATACTCGACGCGCTTCGGAAAACGCTTTTGATTTTTCCGGGAAGAACATGACGCCGAACTGGCACACAACGGCGTCAAACGTTGCGTCTCGGAAAGGTAGCTGCATCGCATCGGCCTGACGCCACTCGACGGTGCGCTTCGTTCCCACGACGGAAGCTTGGTCGAGCATCGCCTGATTCAAATCCGTGGCGACGATGGACACGGTGTCGGGTAGTACGGATGCTAGAGCACGAGTCACTACACCCGTCCCGGCTGCGACTTCGAGTACCCGGGAGAGCGACCTCGAACCTAGTCGATTCACCAGCTCCGCGGCGTAGGGCTCGAAGATCAGCGGAACTAGGTAAGTTTCATAGAGCTTCGGGACCGAGCCGGCGAAAACCCTGTCGCTATCGGAGCTGCTCATCGTGCCTGCCTCTGCCTCGATTCCATTGCGCTCTAAGTAGTGATTAAGCGGCACGCTGCCGCCCACGAAAGCATCCATATGTATAAGCATGCTCCCAATATTGGAAACATGCTTATGCCGGTAGGTACCTACATCTAGGATCACAAACCTAGATACCCCGCGGCTGCTCCGCCACCACCCGATCCTCGATCCCCAACCCGCGCACCACCCCCCACGGCAACTCCCACACCTTGTGCTGCGGCCGCCAGATCGCGCCGAGCGCCTTCATCTTCGCCCGCAGGACTTCCTCCCCGAACCCGACGCGCACGTACACCATCTCCTCTGCCGGCCGGTTGGCGCGTGGCCTGCGCGCGACGGGCGTCCACGGGGCCTCGGCTACGACCAACTCCACGGTGGTGTACCGCCGGCCGGCGGCGGGATCGTAACGGTAGCGCACGCACACCAGCCGCTTGCCGTAGCGCTCGGCAAGCTTGCGCGTGCCCCGGTCGCCGGGGCGCAAGGTGGTGCGGGTTTCCATGAGCGCGTAACGCCTTGAACCGGTTCACGTTGACCCACCCCCGGCGATATACTTCCCGCACTTATGCCGAAGTCCGGTCCGTTCGAGCGGGATCTCGACAAGACGCCCGCGAATCACGCGCCGCTGACGCCGCTGTCGTTCATCGAGCGCGCGGCGAGCGTCTACCCGAAGCGCACGTCCGTGATCCACGGTGCGCGCCGCTTCACCTGGAAGGAAACCTACGCGCGCTGCCGCCGCCTGGCGGCCGCATTGAGCCAGCACGGCA
>JAOUGR010000146.1 GCA_029857655.1 Gammaproteobacteria bacterium
CCGATGCCGATGCCGAACGGAGCATTTACGTAGAAAGGCTGGGCCTCGTCGGCGCTGTCGCAGCCGGCAGTCGGGTAACGCACATGACCGATGCCCGCATTGCCGGCCAGTATGCGCATGTCGCGCTCGCCGAATACGTCGCGGACCAGGCCATTATCCTTGCGAGAGAACAGCGCGCGATCGTCCATCGTCATGATGCCCGCTGCATCCTGGCCGCGATGCTGCAGGACCGTCAGTGCGTCGTAAATTCTCTGGTTGACCGGACCCGTGCCGACCATGCCGACGATGCCGCACATGGCTTCAGCTCCCCGGGGTTTTCGCGGCCCGTTCCAGCAAGTCGGCGGCGGCCGGCTCGGCATAGCGTTCGAGCCAGTTGGCGACGGCTTCGGCCACCGTCATGGACTTCGTCTTCTGCCACCAGGGTTCGAGGTCGAGATTGACCGCCCTGCCGCCAATGACCAGAAGCCCGATCACGACGACGGCGCGCATCGCGCCGAACAGGCCCCCGAGCAGCCGATCCATCAATGCAAGACCCGTCGCGCGTTGAAGGAAATACGCTGCAATGGCGCCGGCCAGCGAACCTGTCAGCAGCGTCAGGAAGAGCACGATCGCCCGGCCGGTCCATTCGCGTATGCCGGGCTCCGCGAGCGCGCCACCCAGCCAGGGATAAAGGAGGTAGGAAAAATGCCAGGCCAGCCACAGTCCGATCAGCCAGGAAAGCAGCGAAATGGCTTCGCGGACAAAACCGCGTATGCAGCCGAATACGAGCGATATCAGCACGATGGCTGCAAAGAGATGATCAGCGCCATACATCGGGCAGTGGCTCCATCGGGGCGAGCGGCATTCTATCCGATCGTTTTGCCATTCGCGGGACGTGTTTCACGGATGCGGCGCGACCACCGGCTGGAAGCCGTCATTGCGCAGCCGCTCGGCGACGGCGGCGGCTCGCGCGCGATTCTGCTCCGGCCCTACCCTGACCCGGTGCAGCAATTGCCCACCGGCGCGGTACTCGAGCACGAATGCCGAATAACCGCGCGCGCGCAGTTTCGCAACCAGGCCATCCGCCTTGCTGCGGCTGGAAAATGCGCCCAGCTGCACGGCCCAGGCCGTTTGCCCGGTCGCTGCCGGCTTTTCCGGTCCGGCGACAGCGGTTGCGGCCTGCGATTCTCGTCCCGCGGTTGCCACAGGTGCCTGCGTTGGCGGCTCGACCGTCTCTGGCGCAGCGGCCACGGAAACCACCGGCTTGGCCTGGACCATTTCCGGCTCCGGCACCAGTCTCTCGCTCCCGGAAGCCCCCGCCGCAGCATCCAGCACGATTTCGACGCTCTTGGTTTCGGTGTCAGCAGGCCGGCCTGATGTGCTACCAGGGCCCTTCAATACGGCCGGCACGAGCAACACGACGATTCCGACGAGCACCAGCGCACCCACCAGCCGTTCACGAATCCTGACGTCCATAGCGGTCGAATTGTAGACCGAGATGAATCAGCGCGGGACCGACAGTATGAAATGAACCGAATACGAGGATGCGATCGCCCGCCCCGCAGTTTGCTGCCGCCAGCGTGCATCCGGCGGCGACACTTTCCGCCGCCGTGACCGGCGCCCCGGCGCGCGATGCGATTCGGCTTGCGAGTTCCGGCTCCGGCAATGATCGAGGTCCATCGAGTCTGACCGCAATCCACTGCTGCACCGGGATCATGAGCGCTGCGACGATGCCGTCGATGTCCTTGTCGCCCAGGATGCCGCAAACGGCAACGGTACGGCCGCGAATCTGCCGCGCGACGAGACTCAGAGCCAGGGCGCGCGCCGCATCCGGGTTGTGGGCGACATCCAGGATCCACTCCGGGTCCTTGCCGAAGACCTGGAACCGCCCGGGCAGCCGCACACGCGCAAGTCCCGAGCGCACGGCCTCATCCGGAACCAGAATCGCTGGCTCCGCTGCCTCGAGCACCGCAAGCGCGGTCGTGGCATTGGCCAGCTGCATGCTGCCGGCGAGTGCCGGCAACGGCAGGTCGCGGCGCCGGGAGCCCGGGCCCAGGTAATCCCAGCCATCGGGGCGCTCGATGAAGTCGAAGTCCACGCCGATGCGCTGCAGGCGCGCGCCGATTTCGGAAACGACGCGCCCCACGCTTTGCGGCATGTTGCGCGCACCAAAAATCGCCGGCCGTTGCGGCCGGAAGATGCCGGCTTTCTCGACGCCGATCAGCTCGACGGTGTCACCCAGCCACTCCTGATGATCGAGACCGATCGTGACGACGGCAGCCACGTCGGCATCGAACAGATTGACAGCGTCGAGCCTGCCACCCATCCCGACTTCGAGCACCGCCACGTCGATGCGCTCGTGCGCGAAGGCGACAAATGCCGCCAGCGCATTCCACTCGAAGTATGACAGCGACACGTCACCGCGAGCCGCGTCGATCCGGTCGAATGCTGCCAGCAGCAGCTCATCCGCGATCTCCGAGCCGCGAATGCGGACACGCTCCTGATAGCGCAGCAGGTGCGGGGATGTGAAGAGGCCGCACTCGTATCCCGCCGCGCCGAGGATTGCGTCGAGGTAGGCCGCGGCCGATCCCTTGCCGTTGGTCCCGCCGATGGTCAGCACGGTGGGTGGCCGCGCAAGCGCCAGGCGCCGGAAAACGATGCCGACCCGCTCGAGCCCTGGATCCACCGGTCGCGGATGCGCGACCTGTTGCCATTCCAGCCAGGCCGCGACGGTATCGAATCGCACGCGTCTGGCTAGCCGGAGACCGGCGGACGACGCTGGAACATGCGCAGCAGGCCCGCGATGCGGTCACGCTGGTCGCGCCGATCCAGGATCATGTCGACCGCGCCGTGCTCCAGCAGGAATTCGCTGCGCTGAAAGCCCTCCGGCAGCGTCTCGCGGACCGTCTGCTGGATCACGCGCGGGCCCGCAAAGCCGATCAGGGCGCGCGGCTCGGCGATATTGACGTCGCCCAGCATCGCAAGGCTCGCCGAGACGCCGCCTGTGGTTGGGTCGGTCTGCACCGACACGAATGGCAGGCAATGCCGCGCCAGGGCCGCCAGCGAGGCACTCGTTTTCGCCATCTGCAGGAGCGACAACAGGCCCTCCTGCATGCGCGCGCCGCCGCTCGCCGAGAAACAGACGACCGGCATGCGGTTTTCGATCGCGTGCTCGACACCGCGCACAAAGCGTTCACCGACCACCGAACCCATCGACCCGCCCATGAAGGCAAACTCGAAGGCGCAGGCGACGATCTCGATACCATCCAGAGTGCCCGCCATCACGACCAGCGCATCGCCTTCGCCGATCGTCTTTTGCGCGGCAGTCAGGCGGTCGCGATAGCGCTTGCTGTCGCGGAAGCGCAGTGGATCCTCGGGCAGCACGCCGGCGCCGATTTCGGTCACGGTGTCGGGGTCCAGGAACCGCGTCAGGCGGTCACGCGCACCGACACGCATGTGATGGGCGCACTTCGGGCAGACTTGGAGATTGCGTTCCACCTCGGGCCGGTAAAGCACGGAGTCGCAGGCCGGGCACTTCATCCACAGGCCTTCCGGAACGGAGCGCGTGCGCCGTTCGGTCTTGATGCGCGATGGGATGATTTTCTCGAACCAGGTCACGCCGGTCCTCGCTGGCTCTGGCCGGCGATCATAGCCCATGGCTGCAGGGGCACAAATTCGGGTATGCCGAGGGCCGGCGGATAGCGCACGCGTTCCAGGTACAGGCCGTGGGCCGGTGCGGTAATGCCCGCACGCGCCCGCTCACCGCTCGCCAGCACCTCGCCAACCCATGAAGGCCGCTGCTCGCCCGTGCCGACCGGCACCAGCGTGCCCACGATATTCCGGACCATGTGATGCAGGAATGCATTGGCCGTGACCTCGATCGTCACGAGTTCCCCGTCGGAATGGACGCTGATCGAGTCGATCCGGCGCCGGGTCGTCTTCGACTGGCACTCGGCCGCACGAAAAGCCGAGAAGTCATGCTCGCCGACCAGTTGCTGGGCGGCCTGGTGCATTGCCGCGGCATCCAAAGGGCTCCGCAGCCACCAGACACGTTCGCGCAGCAAGGCGGGCCGCGTGGCGCGCTGCAGCAGGCAGTAGCGATAGCTGCGCGCAACTGCGGAATGCCGGGCGTGAAATTCCGGGTCGACGTCGACGGCCCAGAGTACCGCGATTTCCGGCGGCAACTCGGCGTTGGCGCCGAGTACCCAGCCGCGCATCGGGCGGTCAGAGGTGGTGTCGAAGTGGGCGACCTGGCCGCTCGCATGGACCGCAGCGTCGGTGCGGCCGGCGCAGGTGGCCTCGACGGGGTGATCTGCGACGCTTCCCAGAGCGCGCTGGACGTGGCCCTGGATCGTCGCAAGGCCGGGCTGCAGCTGCCAGCCGGCAAAGCGTGCGCCGTCGTATTCCAGGCCGACGGCGAGGCGCCAGCGCGCTGCGCTCACGCCCCCGGCAGCGAGTCGATCAGCCGGCGTGCTTCCTGCTTCTGCGAGGCGCTGCCCTCGGACAGAACTTCCTGCAGGATGTTGCGGGCTCCGTCCGGGTCGCCCATGTCCATGTACGCCCGCGCCAGGTCGAGCTTGGTTCCGACCTCGCTCATCGTGACGGGCTCGAGATCGGACAGTTGCGGCAGCTCCGCAGTGGAAAGGCGCGTAGTCGCCGTCATGGTCGAGGCGTCGGCCTCATCGGAGGCGCTTCCAACGTCCAGATCGACGCCCGCTGAAACACCGACATCCATCGAATCCAGCAGCGCCGTGCGATCCGCATCCGTAATCCGCGAAATACCGGTGGCGTCGGTTCCGCCGCCGGTCTTCGGCATCAGGCGCGTGCTCTCGTCGCGCGGCGCGACGCGGGTCGTCTCATCGACGTGCGTTGCCTGGACCGTAGCATCATCCTGCAGGTCGAAGTCGTCTTCGAAATTGCCGACATCGAGGCCCAGTTCGTCGATCGGCATCTCGGCCGTCGCATCCGAGGATATCCCGCCCGTATGCATCTTTCCGCCGATGTGTTCACGCACCGTATTGTCGCCGCGCATCCGCAATGCCGGGGTTTCCACGGTCGGGGATTCCGAGGACGGCAGCTCAAGCGTCGGCATCTCCACCGTGCCGCCGCCCTGGTGCGGGGGAATTTTCTGTGTGACACCGAGGGACGCCGGACCTTCATCCAGGTTGAACTCGAGGAGCTCGCGTTCACCCGTGACCGAATCGTTGTCGCTGGCCGCCAGCACCTGGCCCAGATCGAGGTCAATGCCTTCGTCGCCGCCCGGTGCCGACAGCAGGTCGAGGTCCACGCGGTTTTCGCCGCCTTCGAGGCTGAGATCGACACCGGAGGACGCCATGCCACCGGCAAACATCGTTTCGTCGGGCGCGAGCTGCCGGCCCATGATCACGATGCGGTCCCAGTCGCCACCCGCGCCAAGCGACTTGCGCAGGTCGCGCGCGACCGCGAGGAATGCCTGAGCGTCCCCGGCCACGAAATGAATTTCCGCGAGTTTCAGCTTGAGGTCATTGCGGTCGGGCGATTGCTTCAGCGCCATCTTGACCAGGTCGCAGGCCTGGTCGTAAAGGCCATAGGCCATGTGGAAATCGGCCTCAGCCAGCGGGTCGGCCTGATCCAGGTCGAGCGCAGCTTCGGTGCTGATCGTTTCTTCCTGGCTGACCGCCGGCGCCTGGCGCACTGCTTCAGGCATCGGTCGCGCAATGGGACGCGGCCGCT
>JAOUGR010000001.1 GCA_029857655.1 Gammaproteobacteria bacterium
CAAATGGCAAGGCTGGGCCGACAAGTTCCTGACGACGCCAAGCGCCGGGATCGAGGATACTTACGTGGGGATCAACGGCAGCTTTGCGGGCTTCAATGGCCAGGCCGTCTGGCACGACTTCAAGGCGGAGGCCGTCAGCCAGGACTATGGAACGGAGCTCGATCTGTCGGTGTCCAGGAAATTCGCAAAGCGCTACGAAGTGCTGGTCAAGTACGCCGATTATTCCGAGGAGGGCCTGTTCACGGACACGCGAAAATTCTGGCTGCAATTCGGTGCAGCGTTCTGAGGCCTTCGCTTAAAGCCCGGCTTCCCTGAATGTGTCGCAGGCCTCGAGCCTGCCATCATCAAAGCCATTGCGGAACCAGCGCGCGCGCTGTTCCGATGTGCCGTGCGTGAAAGAATCCGGAACGACCTGACCCCCGGCGCGCCGCTGCAGCCGGTCATCGCCGACGGCACTCGCGGCGGCGAGCGCTTCCTCGATGTCCCCAGGCTCGAGAATGGCCGAAGTCTGCTCGGCATGCCGTGCCCAGAGACCAGCGTAGCAATCCGCCTGCAGTTCCAGCCGGACACTCATCTGGTTGGCTTCAATCTCATCCACGCGCTGGCGCAGCTCCTGGATGCGTCCCGACGTCCCGAGCAGGTTCTGCACGTGGTGTCCCACTTCGTGCGCAACGACATAAGCGCGCGCGAAATCACCGCCGGCGCCGAGGCGCTGGTCCAGCTCGTCGAAGAATGACAGGTCGATGAATACGCGCTCATCTGCGGGGCAGTAGAATGGGCCAACGGCAGCCTCGGCAAGACCGCAGCCGGAATCGACGGCGCCTGAGAACAGCACGAGCTTCGGTGCGCGATAGCCGCCGTGCAATGCCGCCATCACGGCGCCCCAGACATCCTCGGTATCTGCGAGCACGACCGCGATCTGCTCGCGCCGTTCAGCCTCGGTTGCCGTTTCACGATAGGGCTCCGAACCCTCCTGTCCCGAGCCGACCTGGGCCGTCTGCGCGCCACCGAGCAGCACCGCGGGATCCACGCCGAAATACATGCTGATCAGGTAAACGGCCACCAGGCCGATTCCACCGATCCCTGCGGTCCGGCCGACACGCAGCCCACGCCGGTCCTCGATGTTGTCGCTCTGCCTGCGTCCGCGCCAGCGCATGGTTTTCCTCCGCTACTGCGGCGGAAATTTTCCGGGTGGCAAGGCCTTGTCGGGCCAGCCGTCGCGCAGGTGCAGGTCGCGCTGCGGGTAGGGAATCGTGATACCTGCGGCCTCGAACAGATCCCAGATCTCGAGGTGCAGGTCCGAACCCACGTTGTTGATGCCGTCTTCCGGGTCGCGGATCCAGTAACGCAGCTCCAGCGAGATGCCGTTGTCGGCGAAGCCCATGACGCGGCTCGCGGGCGCCGGATCCTTCATGACGCGCGGGTGCTTGATCGCGGCCTCGAGCAGCAGGCGTAACGCTTCCCGCGGATCGTCCTGGTAGCTGATCTGTACCGGCAGCTTGAGCCGGATCGCGCGGTCGCTGTAACTCCAGTTCACGACTTCGGAGCTGATCACGTTCTCATTGGGTATCAGCGTGTCCACGCCATCGCGGTCGCGCACGACGATGTAGCGCGCGCGCAGCTCTTTCACGACCCCGAATCGCTGGCCGATCGTGATGACGTCACCCTGGCGTATCGAGCGGTCGCCGACCAGGATGAAGCCGCTGACGAAATTCGCGGCGATGCGCTGCAGGCCGAAGCCGAGGCCGATGCCCAGCGCCCCGCCGAATACCGCCAGTGCCGCGAGGTCGATGCCGACCGCATTGAGGCCGAGCAGGCCCGCGATCAGCAGCAGGAACAGCCGCACGAACTTGGCAATGCCGACCCTGAGGCCGATCGAAATTTCTTGCGAGGACATCAATCCACGCGTCGCGATCGTGCCGAGATATCCGCCCACCATCAGGAACACGAACAATGTGAGGATGGCCTTGAAGGCGTCCAGCAGGGAGAAGCCCTTCTTGCCGATCGGGATCGCCACGCCGTCGAGCGCTGCGGCCACCGGTTCGATCCAGCCCAGCAGGTACATGGCGACCAGCAGCCAGGCGATCCATGTGATCAGGTGTTCCGACGCGGCCAGCAGCGGCCCTGGCTGCAGTACCCGCTTCAGCACATCGATCAGCAGGCGGATCGCGGCGAGCGTGAGCGCAAGTATGGCGACGACCGACATGAACCCATGCGGCAACCCGGCCCATTGCAGTACCGCACCGGCTACGACGGCTATCAGTCCCAGACAAGCAGAAAATGCGATGCGATCGCTCAGCGTGGCGACAATCTCCAGCGGGGACCCGGCGCCTGCCCTGCCGGTGCTTTCGAAGTACCTGCGCAGGCGGTGCGCGGCCAGCCACGAAAACGCAACCGCCACCAAGATGACGCCGATCTGCCACCATTGGTCTGGCTGCTGCAGGCGTGCCAGCCCCCCTGCATAGAAATCCTCTGCGAATCCCCAGATGTCGTTCATGTCGGCCAGCCTCCGGCGCGAACCATAGCGCGCCGGAGGCCGTTAGGCGAATGGCGAATTCCATCTGCCTCTGGCGGTTTCACAGATGGCCACGCATCATTGCGCTCCGGGGACAAGGGTGAATCTGACATGAGCGATGTTTCCTTCATGCTGCTGCTGGTCGCCGGCATTTTCCTGATCGGTGCGCTCGGGGAGGTGGTCTTTGCGAGGACCCGCGTACCCGACGTGGTCTGGCTGATTATCTGCGGCTGGATCCTGGGTCCGCTGCTCGGGATCCTGAGCAAGCCGCTGCTGCTGGAAATCGCCCCGTACTTCGCCGCTTTCGCGCTCATCGTGATCCTCTTCAATGGCGGCACGAGCCTCAAGCTGGATACCGTTGCGCGCAGCGCGCCGCGCGCGCTCACCCTCGCGCTGGTCGGATTCGCTATGTCCGCCGCAGCCGTCGCGGTCGTCAGCATGGGTGCCCGCGAGATCGGGATCCTGGCGCCGGAGTGGACCTGGCTGCACGGGGCGATGCTCGGATCGATACTCGGCGGCTCGAGCTCCATCATAGTCATGCCGGCGATGGCGATCGCCCGGGTCGAATCGAGCGTCTCGGACCTGGTCAGCCTTGAGTCCGCTTTTACCGATGCGCTCTGCGTCGTTGGTGCAAGCGCGTGCATGGCGATACTGCTGCGCCAGACCGGATCGGAAGCGGGCACGGCAGTCGTGCTGCTGAAGTCGTTCGGTCTCGCTTTTGCCGTAGGTGTGGTAGCCGGGCTGCTCTGGTTGTTCCTGCTGCACCTGCTTCGCGATGCCGAGCACGCCTATCCCGTGACGCTGGCCGGGTTGCTGCTCCTCTATGTCGGCGTCGAATACCTGGGCGCGAGTGCTGCGATGGGAATACTGACTTTTGCGGTGATCGTCGGAAATGCCAGGCTCTTCAGCCGGCGGCTCGGCATGGTGACCGACATCGACCTGGGCATGGGAGTTCGCGGATTCCATAGCCAGATGGCGTTCATCGTGAAGTCGTTCTTCTTCGTCATGATCGGCGCCCTGCTGACGCCCCCCTGGCCGCTGGTCGCGCTGGGTGTGCTGCTGGCCGCGGTGCTGTACGCGGCGCGCGTGCCGGCAGTGCGCGCGGCGACACTGGGATCCGGGCTTGGGTCGGCGCGGCGTGGTCTGGTCGCTGTCTGCATGCCGCGCGGCCTGGCCGCTGGTGTGCTGGCGACCGTTCCTATGGCGGCTGGAGTTGTCGCAACCACGGAGCTGCCGGTCGTCGTGTTCACCTGCATCGTGGCGACAATCACGATTTTCGCAGTGGGACTGCCGCTGGCCGGCCGCCGGCTCGAGGTGGTAGCGCCGGTTGTCGATGTCCCGGAACCCGCGGCAGGTACTGACGGCGGCCCCTGACGGAATTCAGAGCAATCCGTACTTTCTGGCAAGCAGCCAGGTCAACGTGACCCACATCAAGACCGCGAGCGGCAGCCCGGCGCGAACGAAATCCTTGAACCGGTAGCCTGCCACGGACATGACCAGCAGGTTGGTCTGGTAGCCCATTGGCGTTGCGTAGCTGATATTGCAGCCAAACAGCACGGCCAGCACGAAGGGTCGGGGGTCCGCGCCAAGGGTCGTGGCCATCGCGATTGCGATCGGTGTGCCGATGATTGCGGCGGCGTTGTTCGATACGAAGTTCGTGACGATGGCCATCAGCAACATGAGCAGCGTAATCATTGCGGCGGGCGGGATGATGTCGCCAAGGGCAGCCAGGCCGTAACCTGCCATTGCGATCAGGCCGGTTGCGGTGAGCGCCACGCCGAGTGCGAGACTCGCGACGACGATCATCACGACCTTCGATGACAGCGCATCGGTCGCTTCCTGCCAACGTAGGCAGCCCGTTAGCAGCATGGCGGCAACGCCTACCGCCGACGCCAGCACCATCGGCAGCAACTTGGTCCCTGCTATCAGGATGACGCCCGCCAGTATCGCGAGCGCGAGCGGGGCGCGCCGCGTGTGGGGAATTTCCAGGGTCGCATCGAGGATCAATACACCGGGCGCTGCGCGCAAGCGCTCGATGCCTTCCTTGGTGCCGCGCAGCAGCACGACATCGCCGGGCCGCAACAAGGCGACAGCGGGATCCAGGGCGGACTCACCGCCCGGACGATGCAGCCCGATGACGGACAGACCATGTTCGTCGCCGAATCGGGTGGCGGCCAGCATGGTGCCGCCCAGGTCGGAATCCGAGGCAATCAGTGCCTGCGCCAGCTTCTGGCCGGGCTCGGGCGCGGCCTCGTCGTGTTCGCGCGCATGCAGCCAGGCGCCCAGCACGGTCGCATATTCGCGCAGCTGTTCCGGTGAGTCGTGCAGGAGCAGCTGGTCTCCTGCCTTGAGCGTCAGCGTGGGCAATCGCGCAATCTCGATCCCATTGCGCACCAGCCCGCGCGGCTTCAGGCGCGGGTGTTTTTTCAGCACCTCGCGCAGTTCGCGGCCGGCCGCATAGCTGCCCTCCCGGAGGGTGAGCGAGGCATCGAAAGCCAGGGGCTCAATATTCGGCCGGTCGCCTATGCCCTGTGGCAGTAGTCGCGGTACGACCAGCCAGAGATACGGCAACGCGATGGCAGCCGCGATCGCGACCATGGGCGCAAAATCGAACAGGCCGAATGCCGGCAGGCCCTGCTTCTCGGCGATGCCGACCACCAGCAGATTTGTCGAGGTACCTATGGTCGTCGCCATGCCGCCGATCAAAACAGCGTAGTTCATCGGCAGCAGCGTGCGTGTCGCACTCGAGCCAGTGCGTGCGGCGACCGCGACCAGCACCGGCATCATCAGCACGACGATTGGCGTGTCGTTCATGACGCCACTCGCGAGCATGCAGAAAATCAGCATCAGCAGGAACGCGAATTGCGGAGCAAAGGACCAGATTCGCGCAAGCCGGCGCACGATGGGCTCGAGGGCACCGGTCGCGACCAGGCCGCGGCCGAGGACCATCAGGAAGCAGATCGTGACAAGAGCGGTATTGCCGAAGCCGGCCAGGAACTGTTCCGGGCCCAGTGGCCGATTGCCGGCGTCGTAGGGAAACACGCCGAACAGAAGCATCAGCGCCAGCAGCGACAGCAGGGCCGTGCTCTGTACCGGCAGCTGTTCCTTGGCGAACAGCCAGAACGTACCGAGAGTGATCGCCAGCACGGCGAGTGCGTGCCAGTCGATCACGGTGAGAAAACCGAAGTCCATTCCCGCATCTTACTTGAGCATCGTTTTGCGGGCGTCAGGCGGTTGCGGGCTGCAGTGCGAGCAAAGTATCGCCGCCCGCGATGGTGGCCTGCGGCTCCCAGAAGCCAACTGGCTTTCCGTCGCGCATGATTCGCAACACCAGCACCCCGCCTACAAGTCCGGCGCGCTGACCGATCTCACTTTCCGTTGCTGTTCGTTCCACCAGCAGCAGGCGGCCGCCTGAGCTCAGCACGTCGAGCACGAAGTCGTTGATGTGGTGGTGGGTGACGGAGTCGGCCAGCAGGTAGCCGGCGAGGCGCGATGGCGTCACGGTCGTGTTGGCGCCGGCTTGCCGCAGCAACGGGCCGTTCTCTTCTTCACGCACCGCGGATATGACGCGGATCTTGGGATTCAGTTGCCTGATCGTCAGGATGACCAGCGCATTCGTGTCATCGCGGCCGGTAGAGACGATGATTGCCGCGGCACGCTCGACGCCGGCGTCCTGCAGCGTTCGCTGCAATGTCGCATCGCCGCGCAGCCCGATATGGCCCGCTTCCGCTGCATTTTTCAGCAGCGCATCATCCGTGTCGATGACGACGACTTGCTCGCGGTCCGTGCCGCGGTTGACCAGTTCTGCGGCAGCAGTGCGGCCGCTGTGGCCATAACCGCAGATGATGATGTGATCACCCAATTTCCGCTGCAGTCGCATCATGCGTATCCGCTCCAGTCCCTTGTGGAAGAAAAGCTCGAAGGCAATGCCGACGAACACCAGCCAGACAATCAGCCGTGCCGGGGTCAGTATGGCCGCGTCGATCAATCGTGCCTTCTCGGTCACCGGCACGATATCGCCATAGCCGACTGTCGTGAGGCTGATGACCATGAAATACAGCAGGTCAAGGAACGACAGCTCGCCATCAATCATGTCGCGGATACCGTCGCGCTCCAGCCACAGCACTGCGAGCACGACCGCAAGGAGCGCGAATACAAGGATCGCCCGTGCCGCCATGGCCCGCCCAGGGCGTGACTCCGCAAGCGTGAAAAGTGTCTTTTCGAACTGCGCCTGGCGCCGCAGCCTGCGCATCCGGTTGGCGAAGCGATTGATCACGCCAGGCGCCGGCGGCTCAGCTGATGCCGCGCGGCAGGTAGTGGTCGATCAACAGCGTGGCAAACAGCAGCGCCAGATAATTGATCGAGAAACGGAATGTGCGCATCGGCAGGTCTGCACGATCCGTGACCCTGAGTGCCCAGGCGTGGCGCAGGAATACGGCGTCGAGCAGCAACGCGGTCGCGAGATAGGGAAGGCCGGCCATGCCCGTCAGCCAGGGCATGACGGTTACGACCGTCAGCAGGATCGTGTAGTACCAGATGAAGAGTTTCGTGTACTCGATGCCGTGCGTGACGGGCAGCATCGGGATGCCGACGCGCGCGTATTCGTCGCGGCGCGCGATCGCGAGCGCCCAGAAATGGGGCGGTGTCCAGGCGAAAATAATCAGGAACAGCAGCAGCGCATCGGAATGCATTTCGCCGGTGACAGCGGTCCAGCCGAGGACCGGCGGGGCCGCGCCGGCCGCTCCGCCGATCACGATGTTCTGCGGCGTTGTGCGCTTGAGCCACACGGTGTAGACAACGGCGTAACCGATCAGCGAGAGAAATGACAGGATCGCCGTCAGCGCATTGACAAGGAGAGCCAGGATCAGCATCGAACCGGCTCCCAGGACGAACGCAAAGGCGAGCGCATAAGACTCGGACACCGTGCCTCGCGGCAATGGGCGTCTGCGGGTGCGCGCCATTTCCGCGTCGATGCGCCGGTCGAGCACATGATTGATTGCGGCGGCTGATGAGGCGGCGAGCGCGATGCCGATCGTGCCCCAAACCATCGCGCCGACCGGGGGGAAGCCCGGCACGGCGAGGAACATGCCGACGATCGCGGTGAACATGATCAACGAGACGACCCTGGGTTTGGTCAGCTCGAGGTAATCGCGGGCCCTGGCCGAGATGACCGGCGTTGCCGCGCTGCTGGCGCTGTGTTCCCTGGGATTCATCGCGGTCGGAAGATGCTAGCACAGCCTATGTTCGGGGCTTCGGCGCGGAATTTTACCGGCCGCGAACTCAGGAACGCAGGCGGACCGGCCCGCCTGCGGGGCGCGGGGCCAGGCAGCGCAGCAGCGCGACCATCGCGAGCACGACCGCTGCGGCGCCGGCGTTGTGCAAGGTGCCGAGCCAGAGTGGCCAGCCCTGCCACACCAGATTCATGCCGATCAGGACCTGAAGTATCAGCGCGATCAGGACGGCCGTTCCGGCTGCGCGCGTAAACATCGTCTGTCCGCGCCGCCAGACCCCCATGACGAGCAGCAACAATACGAGCGCCGTCAGGTATGCGCCCAGCCGGTGTGAATAATGAATGGCGACGCGCGCGGGCCCGTCGAGCACGCCACCCTCGTAATCGATGCCCAGCCCCCGCCACAACACGAACGCATTCGCAAAATCCATGTCGGGCCACCAGCTCCCGTGGCAGGTGGGGAATTCCGCGCATGCCGCAGTGGCGTAATTGGTACTGGTCCAGCCACCGAGCGAAATCTGCGTGATCACGACGGCCATGGCGACGATCGCGAGATTGCGTACCGGTCGTTCTGCGGCTTTCAGCTCGCGCCGTTCCGGCGTGAGCGCCAGCCACCACAACATGGAAAGGGTCGCAAGACCACCCAGCAGATGCAGCGTCACGATCAGCGGCTTCAGCAGCAGTGTCACGGTCCACATGCCGAGCAGCGCCTGCAGCACGACCAGCGCGACGATGACCCAGGGCAATACGCGCGGCTGCGCCGGGTCGCGGCGGTTCCAGACCGAGAACGCTGCGAGGCCAAGAATCGCGAGCGCGAGCGCACCCACGATGTAACGGTGCACCATCTCGTTGAGCGCCTTCTGATAGGCGTTGGCGTTGCCGGCGATTTCGGCCACCTGCGACGGATGGACCTGGCCATAGCAGCCCGGCCAATCCGGGCAGCCAAGGCCCGCGTTGGTCAGTCTTACCCAGGCGCCGACCACGACCACGATCACGCAAAGGAGTGTTGCGACCATGGCAGCTCGACGAAACCACTTCAGCCTGGAGCTCATGCGCGAACTTTAGCCGATACTCGACAGGCGTAGCAGCCGTTCGAGGTCCTTGAGCAGGCCCCGGGCTTCACCGCTGGCCGAGTGGCGCATCATGAGGTTTCCGAGCGGATCGACGACGTAGATTGAGGCTGAGCCATAGGGCGCCCGGGGAAACAGCGCCAGCAGTGCCTCTCCCTCGGCCCCCGTGGCGCCGAGCACCAGCAGGTCCGCATCGCCCGGCCCTGGAAATCCAGCGGCACAGCATTTGCCGGAATGCAGCAGCACTCTTTGCACGCGGGTTGCATCCTTGGCGAGTGCAATCCGCACGTGTGCGAGTACCGCGAGCGCTTTGGTACAGTCCTCGGCGCAGGAATTGCTGGCCAGATAGACAAGTGACCAGGCGCCGCGCAGCACCTCGGGCGAAGTGACTCCGCCATCTGGCAGGCTGAAGGCGATGGCCGGCAATGGCCGCGGCGGATCGATCAGCTCGCCATGCGCGGCGACGGCCGGGCGCCACGCAGAAAAGTAATAAAGCCAGGCGGCCGCCGCGAACGGCACGAAAAACAGCGACGCCAGCATCAGGAAATTGCGGCGGCTGGACCTGCGTCTCGTGGCAGCGTCGGTCATCCGGGCTCCCCGCTACGGCTCAGGCCGAGCGCAATCCAGATCGCAACAGCCGTGACGGCGAACGCAAACCACTGGATCGCATAGCCGAGGTGGCGCACGGAAGTCGTGCCCGGCACCTGCCAGTTGCGCACGAAACCATCGGGTTCCTGCGGATCAAGGAGTATCAGCTGCGGATGCAGACCCCGGCCCAGCTGGCTTGCGAGCTCATGCATTTCCGGGAAGCTGGTCAGGCGGGGCCAGGCCTCGGCAGGCGCGGCCGCAAGCCGGATCGAAGGGCGCGGCAGCTGGTCCATTCGACCGGTGACTTCGCGGACTGCGCTGCCCACGGCAACATCGGGCAGGGAATCGCGGGTCACGCCGAATGGCGCCCAGCCGCGATCGACGAGCACGGCATTGTCGTCCGCCAGCAAGAGCGGCGTCAGCACATGGACCCCGGCGCTACCGGATTCACTCATGTTGTCGAGCAGGAATTGATGGCTGGTGTCGTAATGGCCGGCGGCGATGACACGCTGGTAACGCGGCACGGTAATGGAAGCGGGCGGGAGCGGCAGCGCAGCCCCCATGCGGGTGAAATCCTCATCCAGCATGCGCTTTTCCGCGGAACGTTCCAGCTGCCAGTTGCCGAGCGCCGCGAACAGGGCGACTGCAACCGCCATTGCAGCGGTCGCGACGGGGCGCAGCTCAAATCGGAAGCGGCCCAGGTTCAACACCGGGCTATACTTCCGCATCAGAACAAGCGCCGGGGCTGTCCATGTCGTGGGTCAAGTGGCTGGTACTGGTCATCTTCTTCGCGATCATCCTGAGCCTGGCTTCGGCCATGCTGCACCTCGTGCACGACTACAAAGGCGAGTCGAAACGCATGGTGCGGGCATTGACATGGCGCATCGGCTTGTCCATTACGCTGTTCATCGTGTTGTGGGCGACCTGGAAGCTCGGCTGGATCGAACCGCGCGGCACGCATAACTAGAGCGCGCGGATTGACGCCAGGTCGCGCCAGCGACCGCCGAAAACCATTCCAGGATCGAAGAAGAACGGGTCCGCCCCTTCACGGGTACATGCGGCCCCGCAAACCATGCCAACTCGCGGCCCTGTGTGCCTGTCATCCGCGAATTTTACCTGCGCGGCGCCCGCAGGGCAGCCCGCAGGATCCCGGTTATGGCAACAGCACCCATCCCTGCGAGGGCGGCTGCAATGGCGGCCGCGATCGGGGGCGTCTCGATGCGGAAAGCGACGGCGACCGACGGCACGCTGGTGGCGATGACCAGCGCCGCAAGTGCGAGTACGGAAATCACCCAGAATGATCGATTGGGGCGCAGCAGCACCGAGGCGAACGAGCCGGACCGTGGACGACTGACCAGGATCAGAGCGAGGTTGTTGACGACCAGCACCGTGAATGCAAGCGCCCGGGCCTGCCCGTCAGTGAAACTCATTAGAGCGAATCCGTAGACCAGCGCGACTGCGACCAGGCTGACGAGCCCGAGCGCGACGCTCTCCAGCAGCATCTTTCCGGAAAACAATCGCTCGCCGTGGGCGCGCGGCGGCCGCCGCATGATCTCCTCTCCACGATCCTCGCCTTCGAAGACCAAAGAGCAGGCGGGATCGATCACGAACTCGAGAAAGACGACATGTAATGGAAACAGAAGCAGCGGCCAGCCCAGCAGCAGTGGCAGCAAGCCTGCGCCTGCAAGGGGAATGTGTACTGCGATCAGGTAGCTCATGGCGCTCCTGATGTTCTCGTAGATCCGCCGGCCCATGCGGATAGCCGCCACCAGGCTGCCGAAGTCATCATCGACCAGCACGAGAGAAGCGGCCTCGCGCGCAACATCGGTACCGCGGCTGCCCATGGCGATGCCTATGTCCGCCGCCTTCAGCGCCGGGGCGTCATTGACGCCATCGCCGGTCATCGCAACCACCCCGCCGTGGGCGCGCAGCGCGCGGACCAGCCGCAATTTCTCTGCCGGCAGCACCCGCGCGTAAACATTCACCGAAGCCGCGCGCTCCCGCAGCGCAGTCTCATCCATCACCGCGAGCTCGCTCCCCGTCAACAGACCGCGCGATTCGTCGAGGCCGACCGCCTTTGCAACCGCCAGCGCGGTGCCCGGATGATCGCCGGTGATCATCACGACGCGAATGCCGGCGCGATGGCAGTCCGCGAGCGCCAAGGGCACCGTCTTTCGCACCGGATCTCGCAGGCCGATCAGCCCGAGGAAACGGAAATGGATCTCGCGCGGCGTCGCGGGCGGCGTTCCATGCAGGATTTCGGCGCTTGCAATCGCAAGTACGCGCAGTCCGTCGCGCGCGATCTGGTCGATGCGCTCGAGCAGGCGCGTGATTTCCGTGGCCTCCATGTGGCAGAGCCCGGCGATCGCCTCCGGCGCTCCCTTGGTGGCGACCAGCAGCGGGTTCGGCGCGTCGTCCTTCCAGACATGGGTCACGGCGAGCAGTTCCGGCGTGAGTTCGTACTCGTGCACCAGCGTCATGCGGCCGAGGCTTTGCGCTTCCTGCGGGGCGTGTTTCCGCGCGGCCGCCGCGATCGCCCGCTCCATCGGATCAAATGCCTGGATCTCGCAGGCTGCGAACGCCGACCCGAGCAAGCCGCGCATTCCTGAATCGAGCACGCTCTGCAGGTCGTCGAGTGTCAGCCGCGTGACGCCGTCGTCCAGCACGGACACGACCATGCGGTTTTCGGTCAGTGTGCCGGTCTTGTCGACTGCGAGCACGGTTGCCGCGCCGAGTGCCTCGATGGCGGGCATGCTTCGCGTCAGCACGCCCCGCCTGGAGAGTCGCCATGCTCCCAGCGCAAGAAAAACAGTCAGCACGACCGCGAACTCTTCCGGCAGGACGCTCATCGCCAGCGTGATGCCGGCAAGCGCCCCTTCGACCCAGCCGCCGCGCGTCGCGACGTAGAGAAACAGGACGGCAACGCAGAGAGCGATTCCAAGGATCGCGAGCCAGATCACCATGCGCCGGGTCTCGGCGTAGAGCGGTGTCTGCTCGGGCTTCAGGGTCGCAAGCGCATGCCCGATCCGTCCCAGCTCCGTACCCGCGCCGATTGCCGTGATCTCTGCGGTCGCATGCCCGCGGACGACGAGGGTTCCGGAATACACGCGGGCTTCCGCCGGCGCCTGCGCCGCGTCCGCAACTTCCCGCACGGCTTGCTTCAGTGCAGGAAGCGACTCGCCGGTCAGCAGCGATTCATCAATCTCGAGATCGATGGATTCCAGCAGGATTCCGTCTGCCGGCACCCGATCGCCCTCGGCCAGCAACACAATATCTCCCCGCACGACCTCGCGCCCCGCGATGCGCCGCAGTTCGCTATCGCGCAACACGGCGGCACGGGGGCTTGAAAGATCGCGAAGCGCCTCGAGTGCGCGCCCTGCGCGGCGTTCCTGCGAGGACGATATGACGATAATCACCACCAGCGACGTGGCGAGCACCAGTGCCTCGCGCAATTCGCCGAGCAGCAGGTAAAGGACGGCGGCCACGCACAACAGCAGGAACATGGGTTCCGTGATGACGTGCAGCAGCACGTCGAGCAGGCGCCGCCCACGTGCGGCCGGAAGCTCATTCGGGCCGTCGGCCCGGAGCCGCTCGGCCGCCATTGCGCCAGTCAGGCCGATGCGGCTTGGCATTGCGTGTCAATCCGGGTTGCGCTCGAACCAGTCCTCATGAAGCCAGTTCAGCTGGCGCTGCTCAGGCCGCGCGTCTGCGCGAGGATGATCGGCGCGCCGTGATCATTTTCTTTGCGATCAGTGAGTCGGTAGGCCCGACGATCAGCTCAACGAACCGGTGTGCGATCCGTTCGTCGCGGGTCGAGCGGGACGGGATCCGGTGCAGCTGCGAGGGCGTCACGCGGCGAACCTGGGCGCCGTGGGCGCCGAGCCAGACCAGCAGGTCGCGGACGGCACGCGCCCGCGCGTCCGCGAGAGCGAGCGACGCCTTGTCCCACAGCCGCTTGTTGGCATGGCCGACAACGAAGATTTTCTGCGCCCGGTCGCGTTTCATCCACTCGGCGTACTTTCTGAGCACGTTCAGGCTGGTGGTATTCGGCGTGGAGCTGGCGCGCGAGAAATAGATCCGGGTCGGCAGGCCGTCGATCGATGTGGGAGAACCCGCGCGAGGCATGGGCGCGGCCTTCATCGAGCCGTTGCCGCTGACGATCGTCAATCTAGGCCGGCCGTTGCGCCGCTTTTTACCAGGCATGTCGAATTCTCCTTCCGCGTAAAACTAGCACAGACGGGATGGAGCGGCGGGTGCCGTCAGTCCAGGTAGTGCTCGATCTTCCGGAACAGGTCTACCCTGTCCACAAGATCCGTCAGCCAGTCGAGCTTGTCCGACTCGAGCACCAGCACCGGCGAGAGGTCGTAGCGCTTGAACCAGTCCTCGTAGAGGCTGTTGAGCTTCCGGAGATAGGCGACCGGGATATCGTGTTCCATGGTGCGGCCGCGAAGCTTGATGCGCTTGCGAAGCGTCCGCACCGGGCAGCGCAGGTAGATCATCAGGTCGGGCGGTCTGAGCGTCGCGCTGATCGACTGGTAAAGCTGCCAGTAGAGCTTGAAATCGCGCGCATCGATGTGGTGCTGCCGGTAGAGATTGCGCGCGAAGATCTCCGCGTCCTCGTAAATCGTGCGGTCCTGCACGACCGTGCCGGGTTCGTCCTGCAACTCGAGGTGCAGGCGGAACTTGTGCGTCAGGAAAAAGACCTGGGACCGGTAGGCCCAGGTCTTCATGTCAGCGTAGAAATCCGCGAGGTAGGGATTCTGGTCGTTGGGCTCGTAGAACGGCTTGATGTCGTAGCGGCGGCACAGGAACCGCGTCAGTTCTGTTTTGCCTGCGCCGATGTTGCCGGCGATCGCGATGAAACGCTTGCCTGCTGTTGGCGCAGCGCCCACCGCGTCAGAGCCAGTAGACGAAGATGAAGAGCCCGAGCCAGACCACGTCGACGAAGTGCCAGTACCAGGCGACGGCCTCGAACGCGAAATGCTGGCGCGGCGTGAAATGCCCCTTCATGCAGCGTAGCCAGATCACGACCAGCATGATCGCGCCGACCGTGACGTGCAGGCCGTGGAATCCGGTCAACATGAAGAAGGTCGAGCCGTAAATGCCGGTGCCAAGCTGCAGTCCGTGCTCGCGGTAGGCTTCGCCGTACTCGTGTGCCTGGACGCCGAGGAAGGTGAATCCCAGCAGGAAGGTCAGCGCGAGAAAGATCTTCAACACGCCGCGATTGCCCATCTTCATGGCATGGTGCGCAATCGTGATCGTGAGACCAGAGGTCAAGAGCAGCGCCGTATTGACCGCCGGCAGGCCGAAGGCCGGGATGGTCTCGTAGCTGCCGTCCTCGCGCGGGCTCAGTGCGCCTGGCCCGTTGCTGGGCCAGGCCGCCTCGAAGCCCGGCCACAGCAGGCTAGTGACCGCCTTTTCGCCCTCACCGCCGAGCCAGGGTACCGATAGCTGCCGCGCGTAAAAGAGCGCGCCGAAGAATGCGGCGAAGAACATGACCTCGGAGAAGATGAACCACATCATCCCCATGCGGAATGAGCGGCCGACCTGTTCGTTGTACATGCCGGCCTGGTTTTCGCGGATGACCTCGCCGAACCAGAAGAAGAACAGCGCGCAAAGCAGCAGGGCGCCGGCGCCGAGCACCCAGGCGCCGATGCTGGCGCCGTTCAGTGTCGCGGCAGCACCCGCCATCAGAACGAATAGCGACATCGACCCGAAGAACGGCAGGCGGCTGCCGTGCGGGAAGTAATACTGGCCAGCTTCCCCGGCGTTTTTTGCTTGTGCCATCCGCGCTCCCTTATCCGGCTCCGCCGGCCACGTGTGCTACGTCGTAGAACGCGTAGGACAGCGTCAGGCGATCGATGCCGGGCGGCAGGTCCCGGTCGACCGTGAATCTCACCAGCAATTCCCGTTGCTCATCGCGCGCAAACTTCTGCGGCGTGAAACAGAAGCACTCGGTCTTCCGGAAGTAGCGCGCCGCGCGCAGCGGCGTAATGCTCGGCACGGCCTGGCCGGTCGTCTCGCGGTCCGCGAGATTGTGCGCGGTGTAGTGCGCTTCGTAGAGCCGGCCCGGATGCACTTCCATCGATGCAACCACCGGCGCGAATTCCCAGGATCCGTTGTCTGGCACGGAGGCCGTGAACTCGACGACGACGGTGCGGTTCACGTCCGGTGCGGAGGCGTCGGCCGTGGCTGCACGGCTCAACTCCGCGCGTGTCCCGATGCCCGTGACTTCGCAGAACACGTCGTAGAGCGGCACGAGCGCGAATCCGAATGCGAAGCTGCCAGCGGTCATCAGCACGAGCCGGGCGACAAGCCCGCGATTGGACTTTCGGCGCGGCGCTTCCATCAACCGATCTCCATCAAGCGGATCAGGACGTACGCGCACCAGACCGCAAACGAGGCGACGCCAAGCGCGATCGCGAACCGCAGGTTGGATGCGCGCTGGCTCAATGGAGCTCCGGCGCCTTCTCAAAGGTGTGGTAGGGCGCGGGCGAGGGCACGGTCCACTCGAGTCCGTGCGGCCAGTCCCAGACACCGGCCGTGGCGCGCTGCCCGCCCTTCACGCACCTGATGATCACCCACACGAACAGGAGCTGTGACAGGCCGAAACCGAAGCCGCCGATCGACGAAACCATGTTCCAGTCGGTGAACTGCGTCGGGTAGTCCGGTATGCGGCGCTGCATGCCGGCGAGGCCGAGGAAATGCTGCGGGAAGAACAGCACATTGACGAAGATCGCGGTCAGCCAGAAATGCCATTTCGCGAGCGTCATGTCATACATGTGACCGGTCCACTTCGGCAGCCAGTAGTAGACCGCAGCCATGATGCCAAATACCGCACCGGGCACCAGGACGTAATGGAAGTGCGCGACCACGAAGTAAGTGTCGTGGTACTGGAAATCGGCCGGCGCGATCGCGAGCATCAGGCCGGAGAACCCGCCGATCGTGAACAGGAACAGGAATGCGAGCGCAAACAGCATCGGCGGCTCGAAACTGAGCGAGCCGCGCCACATGGTCGTGGTCCAGTTGAACACCTTCACGCCGGTCGGCACCGCGATCAGCATCGTCGACAGCGTGAAGAATAGCTGCCCGGCCAGCGGCATTCCGACCGTGAACATGTGGTGCGCCCAGACGATGAATGACAGGAAGGCGATCGACGCGATCGCGTAGACCATCGCCTCGTAGCCGAAGATCGGCTTCCGGGAGAATGTCGGGATGATCTCCGAGATGATCCCGAATGCCGGCAGGATCATGATGTAGACCTCGGGGTGACCGAAGAACCAGAACACATGCTGGAACAGCACGGGGTCACCGCCGCCTGCCGCATTGAAGAAGCTCGTCTGGAAGTAGTAATCGGTCAGGAGCATCGTTACGCCGCCCGCGAACACCGGCATGACCGCGATCAGAAGATACGCCGTGATCAGCCACGACCAGGAGAACAGCGGCATCTTCAGGAGCGTCATGCCCGGCGCGCGCATGTTGACGATTGTCACGATGACGTTGATGGCACCCATGATCGACGAGGCGCCCATCATGTGGATCGCGAAGATCGCCATCGGGAATGCGGTACCCGTCTGCAGCACCAGCGGTGGATAGAGTGTCCAGCCGGCGGCCGGCGCGCCGCCCGGCACGAAAAACGTCGAGATCAGCAGCATGAATGCAAAGAACAGCAGCCAGAAGCTGAACAGGTTCATGCGTGGCAGGGCCATGTCGGCCGCGCCGATCTGCAGCGGAATCATCCAGTTGGCGAGTCCGACGGTTGCCGGCATCACCGCGCCGAATACCATGACGAGGGCATGCACCGTCGTCAGCTGGTTGAAGAATGAAGGATTGACGAATTGCAGGCCCGGCTGGAACAGCTCGGCGCGGATCGCGAGCGCCATCAAGCCACCGATCAGGAACATCGCGAGCGAGAACACCAGGTACATCGTCCCGATGTCCTTGTGATTCGTCGTCGTCAGCCAGCGAACCAGTCCCTTCGGCGGCCCGTCATGATTGCCGTGGCCCGCGGCTTCGTTACCGTGCGCCATCTGTTTCACTCCGTCACCTGTTGTTGTGCGAGCCAGGCTTCGAATTCCGGTTTCGGCTTCGCGACGACGACAATCGGCATGAAGCCGTGGTCCGCGCCGCAAAGTTCGGCGCACTTTCCGCGATAGGTTCCGGGCTTGTCCGCATCCACCGATATCCACATCTCGTTCATGAAGCCGGGTATCGCGTCGCGCTTCATGCCGAAGTCGGGCACCCACCAGGCGTGGATCACGTCATTGGCTGTCAGCAACAGCCGGATCTTCGTGCCGGTCGGCACGACCAGCGGCTTGTCCACTTCGAGGAGATAATTCTCCACCGTGTTCGGGTCGATGCCGGAACCGCGCTGGCGGGCGAGGTCGCTGGTGCGCGCGAGGCGGCTGTAGAAGGACACTTGCTTGCCCAGGTATTCGTACTGCCAGTACCACTGGTAACCAGTGATCTTCACCGTAAGCTCCGAGCCGCTCATGTCTTCGATCTTGATCAGTTTCTCGACCGAGGGGATCGCCATCGCGATCAGGATGACGGTTGGCACCAGGGTCCAGGCAGCTTCGAGGCGCGCATTGTGCAGCAGCTTGGTGTCGGCGACGGCGCCCCTGGACTTCCGGAAGCGGATCATCGCGAAGATCATCGCGCCGAAGGTCACGACCGCGATGGCGAAGCAGATCCACAACATGATCATGTGCATGTCGTAGTTCCCGCGGGACAGCTCGCTGACGCCTTTCGGCATGTTCAGCAGGCTCCAATCCGCGTGCGCGGGCAGGGTTGTGAGCGCTGCGAGCGCGCCGGCGACAGCCGGCAGCTTAGAGTTCCGCTTCACGATGGACACCGAGACTCCCTTGATGGTGGCCAGCGTATCGCGGGCTCACGGCCCGCGCATCCTAAGGGACGCGGTAATCAGCCGCAACGGGATTTTCCCCTTGCAATCCAACGGGATGCGGCGTGATGGCGGCCGCTCAGGCAGGCCGCAGCATCGCCGCAGCCGGAAGGGCTGCCGCGGCCTCGGCAACGCCCGGATTCGGCAGCCATGGAACGATGCCGAGGCAGGGCGCAACGATCATTCCAGTGAGCGTGGCGATGTTGGCATCCTGCCGCGCAAATGCAGCGTCGATGCAGTTTCCGATCCAGCCGGCGAGCCTGTAACCGCGTGCTGCGATCGCTGCCGTCGTCAGGAGCGCGTGATTCAGGCAGCCGAGCCGCAGCCCGACAACCAGCAGTACTTCCATGCCGAGCAGGCCCGGCAAATCGGCGAATGAGCGGCGGGCATCCAGCGGCACGAGAAAACCACCCGCGCCTTCGGCGAGAACCACCTCGGCTGATGCGCGCAATACATCGTGGGCATCGACGATGCGATTCGTGTCGATCACGATGCCGGCCTCTGCAGCAGCGATATGCGGCGCGATTGCCGGTTCGAACAGCCAGGGATTCACGATCGCATAGGGATGCCGCAGGCTCGACTCGGATTGCAGGAGCAGCGCATCTTTATTCGCGCGCCCCTCGGGGCCCGCGATCGCGCCCGCAGCGACCGGCTTCATACCTGCGACGGTGACACCGGATTCACGCAAGCGGCGTAGCAGCGCCGCCGTGACGAGCGTCTTGCCGACGCCGGTATCGGTGCCGGTTACGAAGAAACTGCGGCTCATAGTGACTTGCCGCGACGGCGTATCGCGGACACGGGGATCGAGAATTCGCCATCCTGCTCGGCATCAGAGCGCCCGATAGCACCCCAGGCCTGCCCGAATATGACTTCATAGGTCGCAGGCAACTTTCCTTCATGACGATGGCGTTCGTAGGTCTTCTCGACAGTCCGCAGCGTCTGTCTTCCAGTCAGTCCGCGCGGCCGGCCGGTCGTCGCGTTTCGTGCACCGATGGCCTTGAGGTCGCGCATCAACGCAAGAACGTCCGGGTAGGTCAGCGTGTAGCGCAGGACATCGAGCACGGGTTCGACAAAACCTGCGCGGATGAGGCCGTCGCCGATATCGTGCATGTCGGCAAATGGAATGATGTGCGTGTAATCGTCGGCCTCGTGCCAGGCCTCGTTCAGCTCGATCAGGGTATCCGGGCCGAAAGTCGTGAATGTCAGGAGTCCGCGCGGCTGCAACACGCGCGCGATTTCCGCGAATGCCGCATCGAGGTCGTCACACCAGGGCAGCATGAGGTTGGAGAACATCAAGTCCACGCTCGCTTCGGGCAGCGGCAGCTCGAGTGCATCGGCGCACAGGCGTTCGCATCGCATGGCCTCGTCGTGACGGGCGGCTTCGCGTAGCATGCCTGCCGCAAAATCGACGGCCATCACGCGTGCCCCGGGCCATCGCGCGCCGAGAGCGCGCGCCGCGTGGCCGGTTCCGCATCCGAGATCGACGATGAATGCCGGTTCGAAGGCGATCCAGTCGAGACGATCGATCAACTGCTGGCGCACGCGCGCCTGCAGCACGGCAGATTCATCGTAGGTCGCACTCGCACGATCATGGTGCCGGCGAATGGCGGCGGCATCGAGTTGATGCCCTTGGTTGCTCATGCGGGTGCCAGGGCTTCGGCCAGGCTGGCTACGAGGTTTTCGACATCGATGTCGCGATGGACGGTGGAGAGCGTCAAACGCAGGCGCGAAGTGCCGGCCGGCACGGTCGGCGGGCGGATCGCCGTAACGAAGAAGCCGCGCTCGAGCAGCGCATTGCTCGTCCGCACAGCGTCGTCTGCACCGCCAAGCAGGATGGGCTGGATCGGGGTTTCGGAAGCGCCAAGCGGAATACCTGCGGCCCGCGCGAGTTGACGGAAGCGGCGGGTGAGCGCAAGAACCCGCTCGCGCCGCCACGGTTCTGCGACCGAGACGGCAAGTGCGGCGCGCGTCGCTGCGGCAACGGCGGGAGGCAGTGCGGTCGTATACATGTAGGTGCGGGCGCGCTGGACCAGGGTATCGATCAGCTCGGCGCTCCCGGCGACGAATGCGCCGAAGGTGCCGAGGGCCTTTCCGAACGTACCGACGAGTGCCGGAACTTCCAGCTCCGTCAGCCGGAAGTGCTCGAGTACGCCACGCCCGGTTGCGCCGAGCACACCAAGACCGTGGGCATCGTCGACTGCCAGAAACGCACCCTGCCGTTTGCAGGATGCAGCAAGCGCCGGCAATGGCGCGAGGTCGCCGTCCATGCTGAAAACACCGTCGGTCAACACGACCGCGGCGCCGGATTCCTGCTCGGCGAGCGCTCGCTCGAGTGCGGCGGCGTCTCCGTGCGGGTAGCGATGGAGCGCCGCGCCGGACAGCCGCCCGCCGTCAATCAACGACGCATGATTCAGGGCGTCACCGTAGACCGCAGCGCCGCGCGGAACGAGCGCGCGGACCAGACCGAGATTCGCCATGTAGCCGGTCGAAAAAACGATTACCCGCTCGCGCCCGGTAAAGGCGGCAAGCTCCTGCTCAAGCGCTTCGTGCTCGGCCTGGTGTCCGGTGATCAGGTGCGAGGCGCGCGCGCCGACGCCGTGAATGCGCGCGGCGTCGATAAAAGCCGCGATGACCTCTGGATGGGCGGCGAGACCGAGGTAATCGTTGCTGCAGAAGTCCACACAACGCTGCCCGTCGACCTCGATTTCCGCGGATTCGGGTTTGCGCCGCTGCACGGTGCGCCGCCGCCGCCGCAGTCCGCGTGATTCGAGATCCGCGAGCACGGGGCCAAACGAGATCGGCGCGGCAGGCACTGCCATCAACTGCCGGCGGCGGCAGGTTCCGGCCGGATTCCGAGCCGTCCGAACAACGCATGGTCGCTCGCGGTGTCCGGATTACCGGTGGTCAGGAGCTTTTCGCCGTAGAAGATGGAGTTGGCGCCGGCCAGGAAGCACAACGCCTGCATCTCATCGCTCATCGAGCTGCGTCCTGCCGACAGGCGCACGTGCGCGCGCGGCATCAGTATGCGAGCGACGGCGATGATGCGAACAAATTCGATGGGATCGAGCGGCGCGGTGCCTGCCAGCGGCGTGCCTTCGACCTGCACCAGGTTGTTGATCGGCACGCTCTCGGGATGTGGCGAGAGGGTCGCGAGCGTGTGCAGCAGTGCCACGCGGTCGGCGGCGTCCTCTCCCATCCCGAGGATGCCGCCGCAGCAGACGTGGATGCCGGCATCGCGCACGGCGGCAAGCGTATCGAGACGGTCCTGGTAGGTCCGCGTCGTGATGACTTCGCCGTAGAAATCCGCGGAAGTATCGAGATTATGGTTGTAGTAATCGAGTCCCGCGTCTTTCAGCCGCCTGGCCTGGGCGGGCGTCAGCATGCCAAGCGTCGCGCAGGTCTCGAGCCCGAGTTTGCGCACGCCGCTCACCATGGCGGCGACGGTCTCGAGATCGCGGTCCTTCGGACTGCGCCAGGCCGCGCCCATGCAGAAGCGCGTTGCGCCATTTTCCTTCGCCGCGCGGGCGCGCTCGATCACGGCGCCGGGCTCCATCAGCGATTCCCGCTCGATCCCCGTGTCGTAACGAATGCTTTGCGGGCAGTAGGCGCAGTCTTCCGGGCAGGCACCGGTCTTGATGGAGAGAAGCGTCGAGACCTGGACCCGGTTGGGATTGAAGTACCTGCGATGCACGGACTGCGCGTGAAACAGGAGGTCGGCAAACGGCAGCGCGTGCAGTTCTCGAACTTCCGCAAGCGTCCAGTCACTGCGAATCTCGCCGAGCCGTCCTTGATTCAGAGCCATCGAATTGCTCCTCCAACCCGCTGAAATTGCACCAAATCGGCGGCGCCGCAGCCTGCCAAGCTTGATCGGTGGGGAAGTATTGGAACGGCGCAGCCGTCTGTCAACCTGGGTTGTACCGGCAGGTTTACGGGCGGGCAGTAGGGCTCGCGCACAGCTTGTTTCCGGCTACCTGCTATCTGTGCCTGGATCCCGGCCAGAAGCCAGCACTCGATCTTTGCACCGGTTGCGAAGCCGACCTGCCGCGCAACGAACCGGCCTGCCCGATCTGCGCGACGAAAGTGTCCGCGGCAGGTGAATCCTGTCATCGCTGCCTGAGGCGACGCCGTGCCTTCGATGCTGCCTTCGTTCCCTATCGCTACGAGTTTCCGCTGCCCGAGCTGGTCCAGCGGATGAAGTACCGCGGCGTGCTTCCGATCACACGCATTCTCGGATCCTTACTGGGCAGGCGCGTGGCGGAGCGCGGCGTGCCGCAGGTCGATGCGATCGTGCCGGTGCCGCTTTCCGCAAAGCGGGAGCATCGGCGCGGCTACAACCAGGCCCGCGAGATCGCAAATTTCGCCGCGCGCGAACTCGGCCTGCCGGTCGAGGACCGGCTCGCGCGCCGCATCCGCGAGACTGCCGAACAGACGGGTCTTTCTGCTGGTGCGCGAAGGCGCAATCTGCGTAGTGCTTTCATGATCGAGGCTGGCGCGGTGCCATCCCGGGTTGCGATCGTCGATGACGTGATGACGACGAGCGCCACCGCGGAGTCGCTGGCGCTGGCGTTCCGTCGCGCCGGCTGCCGCCGCATCGAGGTCTGGGCGATCGCGCGCGCCTGAAGCCGATCAGCCGCGATAGAGATAGTCGAGCGCAAGCCCGACGAATACGACCAACCCGAAGTAGTGGTTGTTGTTGAAGGCCCGGAAGCAGGCTCGTGGCTCGCGATCGCGGATCAGCCACTGTTGGTACACGAAGAACGCGGCGCCGGCAGCGAGGCCCGTGCGATACCAGGGGCCGAGGGTGGCCTCATCGCCGACTAGCCAAAGGGCGAACAGCGCCATCAGCTGCATCACGCCAATGATTACGCGGTCCGCATCGCCGAACAGGATGGCGGTGGACTTGACGCCGATGCGGAGGTCGTCCTTGCGATCCACCATCGCATACATCGTGTCGTAGACGGCCGCCCATAGCACGACCGAGGAAAGCAGCAGCCAGGCGATTCTCGGCACTTCGCCGGTGATTTCCGCGAAAGCCATCGGGATGGACCAGCCGAATGCGGCCCCCAGGTAGAACTGCGGCAGGTACACGTAGCGCTTGAGCCAGGGATAGGTCACGGCAAGCAGCCCGCCGGCCGCGGCGTATAGGCGCGCAAGCGGATCGAGCTGCATCGCGAGCCAGGTGGCGACCAGTCCCAGCACAATGAACAGAACGAGCGCCTCTCCC